>NZ_PCYR01000069.1:0-1435 GCF_002553805.1 Lactobacillus sp. UMNPBX19 | reverse complement strand
TCTAATCTATCAAGCAGCTTGATTAAAAGTGTTCAATTTATTATTGCAATTTACGATTAATAATATTTAAAAAAACATGATACAAATTACTCTTAAGAAAGCTAATAAATTCAATGAAATCTTTGAAAAAAGAATTAGATTGAATCTACTAAGCAGCATAATATTCAATATATTATTGCAATTTACGGAAAATTTTTAGATAAACAATCTGAAATTTTTATAACTTCAGAATTATGTAAATAATCCAAAACATTGATGGTAAGTGCCTGATCTTCTGATATCTTTGTTAGGCCTTTTAGATTCTTAAAGATAAATTGTTCACAATAAGCTATCATTTCTTTAGATAATTCAATATTAGTTATAGTAGGCGGTAAACTGATTTTTTGTTTTGATATCAGCAATCTCCCATTATCATTAATATAGTAAATATAAATTGGAGAGGTAGATTCTTTTTTATAAAGATGATATTTTTCATTTAATTTCTCTCCTAAAATTGTGTAATTAGAAAAATAAATATATGGATTTAAAGTATCATTTTGATTATTTGTAATTGCTTTAATACTTAACAGATATTGAATGATAAATGATGAAGCATTAATTTTTTCTCCTTTAGCTATATTTTGTAAGGTTGTTCTAATTTCTTCTAAAATTTTTGGATTATTAGGGAGCTTAAAATTAGATGATACTGTTCTAATGTAATAATTATTTTCAGTACCAATTATTCCAACTCCAGGGATAATTTTATATTTATTCATATTCTTTCTCCGAATTAATTATAGTTTTAATTTTTCATGACGTTTGGTTAAACAGTAATTCATAAAAAACTTTTCTAGTACTGTAAATCCCATTAATATCATTTTTTCGTAAATAATATTGATGATCCAACGTGCCGAAATTATTGGCACTGAATATTGAAAATAAACTTGAAAATCATCATCAACTACTGTTTTGCGATGCTCTGGAGAAGCAAATTTGTCAAGAACTAAGTATTCTTGTCTAGTATGTGGAGAATAAAAATCTATTTTCTTTTCTAAGATAAGTTTTTGAACTGTTTGAATAACTTCATTTACCGCATATTTTAAATCATTGTTTTTATTAGAGAAATTTGATCTTAGATGATTAACCTTTTGTTCTAATAAAGAAAATTTTGTACAAACTTCTTTTTTTGTGTATTCGTCTAATTTTGAAATGAAAGCATGATAATGTGAAAATTGACATATATATCCGTTGTTTACAACTTTATTTTGAATTGTTTCTTCAGGTATATAAGAGAGGAGTTCATCAATAAGATCTATAAATTTAACTAGATTATTATCTTTGAAATAATTATTAAAGAAATAATCATCGCAAATTGCAATAATAAATTGAACACTTTTAGTTAAGCTGCTTGATAGATTAGATCTAATTCTCTTTCAAAGATTTCATCTGGTGTATG
>NZ_PCYR01000068.1:0-1485 GCF_002553805.1 Lactobacillus sp. UMNPBX19 | reverse complement strand
TGTAGTGACCCACAAAAATTGGACACTTTATTAATATTAAGCGACTAAGGATTGATTTCGATACTCTATCGGGGTCAATCCTTTTAGTCTGTCTTTTGGTCTTTCGTTATTGTAATAATGAATGAACTCGATAATTGCTTGCTCTAATTCTTCTAGATTGGCATAAGCGGATTCTTTGCCATAAAACATTTCTCTTTTAAGAATACTGAAGAAACCTTCCATCAGACCATTATCCGGAGAACATCCTTTACGAGACATACTCTGTTCAATCCCTCGTTCTTTCAATGCTTTCTGATAAGCTTTATGTTGATATTGCCAACCTCGATCACTATGAAAGATTAAGCCCTTTAGATTTGAACTGACTTTAAATGCATCTTTAAGCATAGTCATTACCTGCTTTAGATTTGGACTACGTGAAATATTAAAAGCTACAATGTCACCACCACATCCATCAAGAATGGGGGAAAGGTAGAGTTTTAGTCCCTTAAGATTAAACTCTGTAATATCTGTATACCATTTACGATTGGGTGTAACACTAAAAAAATCTCGCTGTACTAAATTTTCTTTAATTCTGCCTTCAATTTCACCTTCATAACTGTCATAACGTTTTTTCTTTTTCATTCTATAACCGAATAATTTGAACTTACGCATTAAGCGCTGAACTGTTTTAGGATTTACTTTAAAACCTTCCCTATGCAAGTGATTTGTGATCGTACGATAGCCAGGAGCAACGTATCTTTTCTTAATTTCGAAGTAAATAGATTTAATGCGCTTAATCATGTGATGATATTTTAAGTCATCCTTGTCTTCACGGTTTAAGATGTCGTAATAATTACTTCTAGATAAATTGGGAAGATTGTTATCTGGATCATTTATAACTTCGAGAATAGTTTTAATTCCCAACCCAAGTTCACGCCTTAATTCGGTAACAGCTCGTGCTATTTCTGTTTTGGTTGGTTTGATCTCTTTTGAACTAAGGCATCCAATTTTTTTATGAATGCATTTTCGACAGTAAGCTTTAAATTCTGGCGACGAAGTTCTTCGTTTTCTCGCTTCAGCTTCTCTAGTTCTTTGTTCTTCGCGTTTTTCACGGGTTGGTCGTCCTTTCGATTTGATAACGATATTATACCCGTTTTCTTTATAAGAGCGAATCCAATTGTTTAACATTCCTGCACTAGACAAGCCTAGTTCCAGTGCAACATTATTAATAGATTCATCAGCTAATAAAACACGATTTATAGCTTCTTCCTTAAATTCTTTAGAATGATATGTGTAAAACTTGTCTAGGATAGTAAAGCCGTGTCGATCAATTAATTCAAGTAAATAATTAATCCTACTTACATTAACCCCATATTTCTTACTTAAATACTTAGCGCCTTTACCTTCGTATTTCCATTCTTTAAAGATATTCATTTTATCTTTTTTAGATAATTTGGTCATAAGAAAACCCCCGAAATCCGTGTCCGAATTTCGAGGGTCACTACA
>NZ_PCYR01000067.1:0-1494 GCF_002553805.1 Lactobacillus sp. UMNPBX19 | reverse complement strand
TGAAGTGCCATAGAAAAGTTAGACATTTATAAAATTTTAAAGATTTGATAATACACGATTTCTGTATTTTACAGGAGTCGTGTATTTTAATTTGTTTGATCTTCTAACATTGTTAAACCAATAAATATAATCTTTCAGAATTTCCTTCATCTCTTCTAAACTTCCAATCTTAAGTCGATTCAGTTTTTCTCTCTTCATTAAATTAAATATCGTTTCTCCTGGTGCATTATCATGACAATTTCCTTTTCGGGACATGCTTTGGATTATATTCATTTTCTTTAGTCGAGCCTGATAGCCTGGATTCTGATATTGAAAGCCTTGATCTGAATGAAGGATAGGAGCAGCTCCTGGTGGAAGATTATCTGCTAGTTCATCTAGCATATTATAAATAGTTTTCATTTCAGGAGAATAACTTACTGCACAAGCTAGAATCTCCAAAGAAGCCTCATCTACTACAGGAGAAATATAAACTTTCTTGCCGCTAGTTAGTTTATATTCAGTTACATCGGTATGAAGAACTTTATAGGGGATAGTTTCATCAAAAGTTTGATTTAGGATATTTGGTGCTTTCTTTCCTACATTACCCTTATACGAACTATATTTACCAGTATTTTTATGATAAATTGTTGTTTTTATTCCTAAACTTCTCATTAACTTACGTACTGTTTCTAGAGAAAGTTTAAATCCTTCATCTCTTAACGCTCCCCACATAGGACGATAACCATATGTTTCTTGTCCTTCATAGCCATAATAGATTTCTTGAATCTTCTCTTTTACTAAAGCATACTTATCAGCTTGATTAATTCTATTTTTTACATTGTCATAGTAAGTCTTTCTATTTAATTTGAGCACTTTAAATAAGACCTTAAGTTTAATTTGATGGTGTTTTGCCCGAATATCCTGTATTAATTGTGTTTTTTGTTTGTTGGATAACGTGGATATCGGGCAGCCACTTTTTTTAAGACAAGATTTTCCACTCTAAGTCTTTCTAATTCAGCTTCCTGCTTAAGAATTTTTTCTTCATACTTTTGCTTTTCACTAAGTTCTAACTTTTTAGTTGTCTTCTTACTCTTTTTAGGCACTTTCCTAGGCCGACCTTTCTGTTTAGGCAGCAGCCCAGCATATCCTTCTTCATTGAACTTTTTAGCCCAATTGTATACTTGAGAATCACTAATATTAAACTTAGCCGCTACCTTTGAAACTCCAATAGAATGTGTTAAATAGTAGCGTACCACATTTAGCCTAAAGTCAGAAGAATAAGTAGTTTTAGTATGTTTAACAGATAAGGCAGCTAAACCTTGACACTTAGCCTTATCAATCCATCTACGAATAAGAGTCCAATGAATATTATATTGTTTAGCTAAACCTTTTATTGAATCTTCATGATTTAAATATTTGGAAACAATTTCAATTTTTAATTCAGTCGAATATTTGGTCATAAAAAAATACCTCATAATTATTAGATTTTATGTCTAACAATTATGAGGCACTTCA
>NZ_PCYR01000066.1:0-1505 GCF_002553805.1 Lactobacillus sp. UMNPBX19 | reverse complement strand
CCTTTTTTCTTATACTTAGATTGAGGTTGAGGTCGACAACAGAATGGAATATTGAATTCGACTGTCAAACGGGCCCATAAATATTTATTTTCAATCAAACTAGATTAAGGGTGTGGATCTCAGAGATCGTGTAATCAAGAAATGGAGCTGAAAATGAATATTTGCCTCAATCGATTAAAATGGGGTGATTAGGTGAATATTATTGGTATTGATGTTAGTCAAGGTGAAAGTCATGCAACTTTGATAACAAAAGAAGCGGAAGAAATAGCTTTTAAATTTAAGCATAATAAGAGCGGTTTCCAAATATTAAATTCTTATATTAAACCCGGTACAATAATAATATTTGAAACTACAGGTGTTTATTCGGCTCAGCTTACTACTTATTTAAAAAATAAAAAGGTCAAATTTTATGAGCTAAATCCCCTAGAAGCAAAATTAAGAATGGCTTCTTTGAGAAGAAATAAAACTGACAAGAATGATTCATTTAAATTAGCTTTATTGGGTAAAACTCAATTAGCGGAAATAAAGAATCACTGTAATAAACAATCTAATTCGTTGTATGAATCTTTACGGATTTTATCTTTGAGATATAAGCAGTTAATTAAATGTAGAACCAGAATACTTAATTTCCTTCGTTCTAGCTTAGAGCTTACTTTCCCAGAACTAAATCAGATTTTTAAAAATGCTTATGCAGTTTTAGCCCTTCAAGTATTTAGAATGTATTGTCATCCTGACTTTTTGGTAGGATTAACTCTTAAAGAAATGACCACTAGAGTTTACCAATCTGTTAGCAGGCGAATACATAAAGATGTAATTCAAAGTTATTGTGCTCAAGTTTGGTTAGCAGCTAAAGATTCTTATCCTGCTGTTCCAGCAAATTCTTTAGAAATTGAAATTATTTCAGAATATTGCGATGAGATAGAAAGCTACAATAAAGAAATAGCCTATATTCAAAACAAGTTAATCAAGACGGCTGTTGGCTTGGATGATTTCAAAGTTATTTCCAGTATTCCCGGAGCCGGTCAATTAAATAGCGCTCTATTATTAGGCTTTACTGGTGATATTGCTCGCTTTGATAATTATAAACAACTCAATGCTTTCCTAGGTTTGGATTTAAACAGATATCAGTCTGGTAAATACATTAAAGGCGATACAATTAATCGTAGAGGTAGTAGTCAAGGCAGAGCTGTTGAAACAGACATGATTCGAAGTATGCTAAGAAATCAAGGCAAAATTCAAAATCATTTAATTGATTACTATTACAAATTAAAAAAGCCGCCTTTCAATAAGCATGACAAGGTAGCTTTAATAGCGTGTGCCAATCATTTGAATCGCACTATTATAAATTTGGTCCACACACATCAACTTTATAATTATTCTAAGGCAATTCATTAATAAATGCTTAGCACGCAATAAGTGAAAAACTGCCAAAAGACTAGTCTTTTGGGGTTATGTTTAGTATACTCTTTTTTCTCTATAATAATGATTGACATTCTATAAGAAAT
>NZ_PCYR01000065.1:0-1784 GCF_002553805.1 Lactobacillus sp. UMNPBX19 | reverse complement strand
ATTTGGTCATAAGAAAACCCCCGAAATCCGTGTCCGAATTTCGAGGGTCACTACATTGGGGCTAAAATTTTACTTCTATATTTTTTGATCTTTCATGAAATTATATGGAATTATTTATACTGCTTATTCATCCTTGTTTTTATCTGAATAAACCTGAACCCATTTACTCCTTCGACCAGTCTGCATAATCCCACGCAGCCTCAAGTCTTAGACCGTCCTCATTTAATTCCCACGCTTCATTCAATGAGGTAGCTATATAATCCCCAACTATATCAAAGTAATAATCATAATCCCTTTCATTTTGCATAGGTACATTAACAATTCCATTTTCTTCATAACTATTCTTAAATTTAATAAATAAACTAGGATATGTTGTTCTAATGAATAGAAAATCATCCTTTTTAAATCTTAGATTTCTCATTTTTTCTGTTCTATTGTCCTTTTAAAACCAGAAATTTTAATTAATAATAGTTAAATTATTGAAGGTGTGTATTTTGACCAAAAATAAAACCAAAAGGAACGATAACATGGTCTGGCTAACAGACAGTAAGTTCTCTGAAGAATATTTTAATTACTTAGAAGCAAAAGAAAATGGTAATTTAGATAAGATCTCCAAATTCAATAAAGCAAAAAGCCATTAATATTTTTAATTAATACTAATGATTTTTATAAAGAGTAAATATTTTGATCTAACAACTAGTTAAAACTAGTTACTTGGTCTTGAGCCCTGCAATCTTTATTGATCTAACAACCATCTAAAACATTATCATCTTCCGGAGCAACAATAGCTCTGATCTAAACCTTATTGATCTAACAACCATCTAAAACGCCGTATTCATGACATTTGTAACTTGATTGGATCTAAACCTTATTGATCTAACAACCATCTAAAACCCATCATAGTTAGCTTGAATACTTGCACGAGATCTAAACCTTATTGATCTAACAACCATCTAAAACTTTCGCCAGCATTCAGAATTGGGAATGTATGATCTAAACCTTATTGATCTAACAACCATCTAAAACTTTCTCTAGTTTTAATTTTTGGAAGAATTGGATCTAAACCTTATTGATCTAACAACCATCTAAAACTGCTTGAATGTAGCATTAAGCGGCTGGTAGAGATCTAAACCTTATTGATCTAACAACCATCTAAAACAGTTGGCGCACATTTGGCACACAAGTATTTGATCTAAACCTTATTGATCTAACAACCATCTAAAACCGATAATTTATAATTATCTTTTAATGATAGCTGTCAGTACCAATCAACAAGGTCCTGATCAATGTAGAAGTAATCAGCATCTTTCGGATAAACCAGAACATCCTTAGATGTGAATTCTATTAAAATCATTTTCAATTTCATTGACTTTAGTAAATTGTTCAACATGTTTAACTGTGTTCTATCTAAATAATGAGCGACATTACAGACAACTGGCACAGTCTTCAAATTACATGTTTGATGGATTCTTAAGATCGATTCAATTATAGCATAGGGCTCTTTTAAAAACTTAGAATCTAAATGCAAATTTTCTAATTTTAGAAACTTCTTTAAATCTTCACTAAAATCAAGTTCTAGCGGTAAATCTTCTAAAAATAACGAATCCTGAACTAAAGATTCTAAATTATAATATGCTTTTATTATCTTATTTCGATTATCTTCATCTAAATTTTCGATATATTTTTTTATTATAAGAGGTATATATTTATCTAAAATATTTTTAGCGCTGATTGTAAAATTAAATTGAACACTTGATAAAAAATAAAAAGTCCATTCGGACCTG
>NZ_PCYR01000064.1:0-1787 GCF_002553805.1 Lactobacillus sp. UMNPBX19 | reverse complement strand
TCTAATCTATCAAGCAGCTTGATTAAAAGTGTTCAATTTATTATTGCAATTTACGAAAGATAAAAAAATTCTAAAAAGAGTTAATTATTGGGTTACAATTGGAATAGTTTTAATAATATGTATAGGTATTTTTACATGGTGGAATAATTCTAAAAAGAAAACTCCACATCATAAATTGAAGCCCCAACCTGCTTTAATTGATAACACTAGTACTCGTTCAGCTTCTTATCCAACTAAAGAATTCAAAAATTTATTATCCCAAAATTATCCAGATATTTATAAAAACTTGAATTTTAAGCAAAAACCAACTTACTATGTGATTTCCCGGTTTGATTCAGTCAGCAGCAATTAAATATACTCCTCCTGGTCAGGGACAACCAGGGATTGCATATGATATGGATCCACAAGGCTTAGCGATTATTGACCATAAATATTTGATTATTTCAGCGTATAGTAAAAGCAAGACCTTTGATTCAGTTCTTTGGGTATTAGATTTTAAGACTGGTCGCTTTGTAAAACCAATTGCCTTAAATAATATTGATCATGTTGGGGGAATTACTTATGACGAAGATCATAAGCGTTTATGGGTAGCCACTATTAATCAGGAACAGCGAGCACAAGTGCAATCGGTAACGCTGAAAGAAATTGAAAAATATAATTTTAAGAAACAGAAAAAGCCAATAAAATTTGAACATGGTACCAACTTATCAGCACCACTTCGAACATCTTATATGACTTATCATAAGAATAAACTCTATATCAGCTACTTCGATAAAGTCCGAGGTGGTCAACTTTTTGCCTATAAACTTAATAAAAAAGGACTATTTAAAAAAGATAAAATGCAAGATGGTTTAGCTCTTCCTAGTGAAAACTGGTCAACTTATTCTCAAATTCAAGGAATTAGTTTTGATAAAAATAATATTTTATTATCTACTTCATACGGTGATTTTAATTCACAATTATTAATTTTTAAAAATAAATTGAATAAACCAAACTATAATCTTGATCTTTCAGAAGCAGATAAAGCAATTATTTTATCTCCATATATGGAATAAATTATCGGTAAAGATGGTGAAATTTATATGTTGTTTGAATCTGCTACAGCATTGTACCGTCAAAATCCTAATTTACTGCATATGGATCGAGTGATTAAGTTAAAAGTTAAATTCAAGGGGCTCGAAAATAGTAAGGAATAGCTATCAAGAGGAATATTAAACAAAAATAGAAAACATAAGAGTGAGAAAAATAGATGACATTAAATATTCGTACTGTAAAAATGGATGATCTAGATGCAATTGTTGAGCTTGAATCGAGTGCTTTTCATATGTCAGAAGAAATGACGCGTAAGGATATGATCGGCCGGATTGAAAATTACTCAGATACTTTTTTAGTTGCAGAAGTTGATGGAAAAGTAGTGGGCCACGTTTTTGGTCCAGTAAGTAAAGATCGCTACATTAAGGATGAGCTCTATTTTAAAAATCAACCGAATAATGCACAGTATCCTTATCAAACAATTTTGAGTTTGGCGACTAGAAAAGAATATCGTAAGCAGGGAATTGCATCAGCTTTAATTGAAGAATTATGCAAGATTGCTCAAGACCAGGATAGAGGTGCAGTTACACTGACTTGTTTACCTAAGCTCTTCCATTTTTATGAAACGCGTGGCTTTGTCAACGAAGGCAAGACTAGTGATGATATCCCTGATCCAGAAGACGTAAGTAGCTACAATATGGTAAGAAATAATTAACTAAATTAGATCATATTATTAGTCTTGATGTAATAATATG
>NZ_PCYR01000063.1:0-1834 GCF_002553805.1 Lactobacillus sp. UMNPBX19 | reverse complement strand
GTGTCTGGGAAAAAACTAATTCCTAAGACATGAAAAAAGAACGATGATTTCCTTTTCGATTTCATCGTTCTTTTTCTATACTTTAACTGCCTTCCTTGATATTATTAAATCGCTACAGTATAAAAAGAAAGAAGACAATCTCAATGTATCAAAATTATACCACAGGCCAGACTGCTTTAACACTTAATTTAGACTTTACTATACCTAACAATCACTTGGCAACAGTGATCGGCTGGTTCGTCGATTCGATTCCAGAAGACGTCCTATTGGGCGATTCTGCCAAAACCGGGCGTCCTGCCTATCACCCTGCTATGATGCTTAAGATCTTGCTTTTTGCTTATTCTCGCAGAGTATTCTCAGGCAGAAAAATTGCGCTGATGTTAGAAGAAAATCTACCAATGATGGTATTGGCTGAGCACCAGCAGATTTCATACCATACCATCAATAATTTTAGATCGAGCGACCACGCCAACGAATTGGTCAAGAAATGCTTTCTTTACTTTACCAACCTACTGGAACAAGAAGGCTTGATCAACGAAGGGGCTATCTTCATCGACGGCACGAAAATCGAAGCCGATGCCAATCGCTATAGCTTTGTCTGGCGCAAGGCAGTTGAAAAGTATCATGAAAAGCTCAAAGGTCAAGCAGTTGAACTATATGATGAACTGATTGCCAAAGAAGTCGTCAAAGCAATGGCAAAAGAGCAAGTACAAACCAGTCAGGGGTTGACGGAGCTAGCGCAAGAAACGGAAGCTGAAATTGAAAAACTGACTGAAGAGATTGCCCAAGAGCCTAAAGCCATTCCTGGCGGCTCGGCTAGAAAAGCAAAAAGACGAGCTCTAAAAAAGCTGCTTCATAAGCTAAGAAAAGACTACGTGCCTAGAATGAAGAAGTATGAAGAGGCAGAAGAAGTCTTTGCTGGGCGAAATAGCTACTCTAAAACCGACCACGATGCGACGTTCATGCATATGAAAGAAGACCACATGAAGAACGGCCAGCTCAAGCCAGGCTATAATATCCAAGTCGCTACAACGGATCAATACGTAGTCGATTTTGCTTTGTATCCCAATCCGACTGACTTTAAGACGCTAGAGCCTTTTTTAAAACAGATGACGACAATGGACAAGTTCGATAAGATCGTCGCCGATGCTGGCTACGGCAGCGAGTACAACTACTCAATGCTTGAAGAAGAATATTCAGACAAGCAGTACTATATCCCTTATACCATGTACGAAAAGGAACAAACTAGAAAGTACAAAAACGATCCAACTAAGCTAGCCAACTGGTTCTATGATGAAGAAGACGATTACTACCTTGATCAAAACGGCGTTAGGTTTAGCTTCAAATGTTATAGTCGGCGTAAAGATAAATCGACTGGTCAGGTTCGCGATTTTAAGGTTTACGAAGCGGATAAATTTCAATTAACGCCAGAATTAGAGCGTTTAGCCAAAACCAAGAGCGGACGCCAGCGGCAGGTTCGCTATAATCCTAACTGGCAATACTTAAAAGAAAAAGCTAAAGGAGTTCTCCAAAGTCCTGAAGGCAGGTACATCTACAGCAAGAGAAAGTATGATGTGGAGCCAGTTTTTGGACATTTGAAGAACGTTTTTGGCATGCGTCGAACTCATTTAAGAGGCAAAAAGAAGGTTGAAACTGATGTGGGAATAGCCTTCATGATGATGAATTTAAGCAAATATTGGAACAGAAGATGGTCAAAGGACCAATCTTCTTTACACAAAAATAAAAATAACAAGAAAAAGACGGTCAAGCAACTCAAATTAAGAGTTGGATTGATCGTCTTTTGGTATCTGAAAGTTAGTTTTTTCCCAGACAC
>NZ_PCYR01000062.1:0-1859 GCF_002553805.1 Lactobacillus sp. UMNPBX19 | reverse complement strand
CGCATCTATCAAACAGCCTAAACAAAAGTGTTCAAGTTATTATTGCAATTTACGATTTTTTATTTAACTACTTATTTTGCAACATAAGCATGCTTAAAGTTGTATGATGCACCAGCACCATTGTAAATAACTCCCTTAACTGATGGTTTTACCATCCATGCTTCTTGTTGGTGGAATAATGGACTCACACCTTGTTCTTCAAGTAAGATCTTTTCTGCATCTTCTAAGTCATGATTTCTCTTGTTTACATCACCCGTAGTCTTAGAATCAGCAAGTAAGCTGTTGTACTTTTCATTGTCCCACTTACCAAAGTTCATTGCGTTATCAGGTGTTAAAAGATCTAAGAAAGTAATTGGATCTGCAAAGTCACCACTCCATCCAGAGAAGGAAACATCAAAGTTACCAGATACCATTCTGTCGATTGCAGTCTTCTTAGGAATGTTTTGAACATGAACATTTACATCTTTCAATGTGTCTTCTAATTGACTTTGAAGAGTTTCTGTTGCTTTCTTACTTGCATCGTCATCGTAGCCAAGCAAGTTGAAAGTTAAACTAGTCTTTCCAAGTTCCTTAAGGGCTTCTTTATATAATTCACGTGCCTTCTTAGTATCATGTTTCATATAAGCTTCTGACTTAGGAGTTTCTACGTAGTCAACATAGTCTTTGCCCTTTATATCTACGATACCTGGTGCAGTTAAAGTCTTAGCTGCTTGGTTAGCTCCACCCAATGCATTTGCTAAAGCTTGACGGTCAATAGCCATTGAAATAGCTTGACGTAACTTAGCATTCTTAAATTCTGGTCTCTTAGCCATATTGTAGCTTAAGTACTGAGTACTTGCTTTCTTTCGAATAGTGTAACCAGTTTGATTCTTTAATTGCTTAGTGCCTTGTGCGTCTAAAACAGCTGCATCTAACTTACCTGATTGATATAAGTTGTAAGCAGTAGTAGGTGTCTTCTGAATTGAGTAATCGATACTCTTAAGCTTAACATCCTTCTTGTCCCAGTAAGAATCATTCTTAACTAATTTCCACTTCAAGTTAGAACCAGTCCAACCTTTTTGAACAAAGGGACCATTATAAACTTGATACTTAGAAGCAGTTCCGTAATTGCTACCAGACTTTTCAACAGTCTTTTGATTCTGAGGGAAGAATAATGGGAATCCCATTAACAACTTAAAGTATGGAATACGGTGTTCCAATTTAACTTCTAATTTGTAATTTCCTACTGCTTTGACACCTAAAGTACTTGGAGACTTCTTACCTTTAGTAATTTCGTCAGCATTTTCAATTCCAGAAAACAGAGAAGTATATTGAGAACCAGTCTTTGGATCAACTGTTCTCTGCCAAGAATAAACAAAATCTTTTGCAGTTACAGGATCGCCGTTTGACCATTTTGCACCTTTACGTAAAGTGAAAGTCCAATTCTTTCCGTCTTTACTTTCAACAGTCTTAGTTGCTAAAGCATTTTCAACTTTTGAATTCTTTCCTAAACGATAAAGACCTTCATAAACATTATTTAATTGATTAAAACCCGTTTCATCTGTGGCTTTAGAAATATCCATAGTTTGAAGTTCAG
Source organism: Lactobacillus sp. UMNPBX19 (assembly GCF_002553805.1). NCBI lineage: Bacteria > Bacillati > Bacillota > Bacilli > Lactobacillales > Lactobacillaceae > Lactobacillus > Lactobacillus sp. UMNPBX19. Next base: position 283 of record NZ_PCYR01000062.1, on the reverse strand, counting down.
TTTTTTCCATCCAAGTTAATGCTTGGTCACCTGAAGAGCTATTATCTTTCTTACCACAAGCAGTTAGGGCAACAGCGGCAAGCGCAGCCGTCGAAACAGCCGCAAATATCTTCTTAACTTTCATATTGTCCCCTCCAAAAAAATAAAAATACATTAAATTAAGATGAACTTTATTAAACACTATTTAAATAAAAAAGTAAAGATATTTTTAGTAAAAAATTAAAATTAGAAACTGTCAAATCTTTTGTGTAAATAGATCTTTCTCGTAAATTGATTTTTTAAT
>NZ_PCYR01000061.1:0-1958 GCF_002553805.1 Lactobacillus sp. UMNPBX19 | reverse complement strand
TACCCTCAAAACTAAACAAAGTTTCTCAGTGTGCTTCCGCTTGGCTTTCTCGATGACTTCTCTTAGTGCTCTCGCACTCTCCATCATCTTTCGCCTTCCTTAGAAAGGAGGTGATCCAGCCGCAGGTTCTCCTACGGCTACCTTGTTACGACTTCACCCTAATCATCTGTCCTACCTTAGACGGCTGACTCCTATAAAGGTTATCCCACCGGCTTTGGGTGTTACAGACTCTCATGGTGTGACGGGCGGTGTGTACAAGGCCCGGGAACGTATTCACCGCGGCGTGCTGATCCGCGATTACTAGCGATTCCAGCTTCGTGTAGGCGAGTTGCAGCCTACAGTCCGAACTGAGAACGGCTTTAAGAGATCCGCTTGCCTTCGCAGGTTCGCTTCTCGTTGTACCGTCCATTGTAGCACGTGTGTAGCCCAGGTCATAAGGGGCATGATGACTTGACGTCATCCCCACCTTCCTCCGGTTTGTCACCGGCAGTCTCATTAGAGTGCCCAACTTAATGATGGCAACTAATGACAAGGGTTGCGCTCGTTGCGGGACTTAACCCAACATCTCACGACACGAGCTGACGACAGCCATGCACCACCTGTCTCAGCGTCCCCGAAGGGAACACCTAATCTCTTAGGTTTGCACTGGATGTCAAGACCTGGTAAGGTTCTTCGCGTTGCTTCGAATTAAACCACATGCTCCACCGCTTGTGCGGGCCCCCGTCAATTCCTTTGAGTTTCAACCTTGCGGTCGTACTCCCCAGGCGGAGTGCTTAATGCGTTAGCTGCAGCACTGAGAGGCGGAAACCTCCCAACACTTAGCACTCATCGTTTACGGCATGGACTACCAGGGTATCTAATCCTGTTCGCTACCCATGCTTTCGAGCCTCAGCGTCAGTTACAGACCAGAGAGCCGCCTTCGCCACTGGTGTTCTTCCATATATCTACGCATTCCACCGCTACACATGGAGTTCCACTCTCCTCTTCTGCACTCAAGTTCAACAGTTTCTGATGCAATTCTCCGGTTGAGCCGAAGGCTTTCACATCAGACTTATTGAACCGCCTGCACTCGCTTTACGCCCAATAAATCCGGACAACGCTTGCCACCTACGTATTACCGCGGCTGCTGGCACGTAGTTAGCCGTGACTTTCTAAGTAATTACCGTCAAATAAAGGCCAGTTACTACCTCTATCTTTCTTCACTACCAACAGAGCTTTACGAGCCGAAACCCTTCTTCACTCACGCGGCGTTGCTCCATCAGACTTTCGTCCATTGTGGAAGATTCCCTACTGCTGCCTCCCGTAGGAGTTTGGGCCGTGTCTCAGTCCCAATGTGGCCGATCAGTCTCTCAACTCGGCTATGCATCATTGCCTTGGTAAGCCGTTACCTTACCAACTAGCTAATGCACCGCAGGTCCATCCAAGAGTGATAGCAGAACCATCTTTCAAACTCTAGACATGCGTCTAGTGTTGTTATCCGGTATTAGCATCTGTTTCCAGGTGTTATCCCAGTCTCTTGGGCAGGTTACCCACGTGTTACTCACCCGTCCGCCGCTCGCTTGTATCTAGTTTCATTTAGTGCAAGCACTAAAATCATCTAGGCAAGCTCGCTCGACTTGCATGTATTAGGCACGCCGCCAGCGTTCGTCCTGAGCCAGGATCAAACTCTCATTTTCCTTTTGAAAATGAGCTTTTTATCGTTTAGCTCTAAAACTTTCTTTGAGTTATCTCAAATTTATTGCTTGCGAATTGACTTCGCTTTTGTTTGGGATTTTTATATCCCGCACACTTTCAGCGAAACTTTGTTCAGTTTTCAAGGTACTACCGTTGTCATATGACAACTTTTATATTATATCATGTCTTTTAAGCTTTGACAAGAACTTTTTTAATTTTCTCATCTCTCTCAAATGACAGCTTTATAATATTATCATCTTTTGCTCGCTTTGGCAAGCTTTTTT
>NZ_PCYR01000060.1:0-2016 GCF_002553805.1 Lactobacillus sp. UMNPBX19 | reverse complement strand
ATTTATTAATTAGAATTAGACTCGAAGAAAATATTATAAAAGAAAAGGAATCAAACAGCTATTTCTTAGCTGCTTAATTCCTTCTTAAAATTATCCATCAACAGGATTTGCAAAAGAGCCTAAATTTTTCTAGATCTTTTGGTGATAGTCTTACTGTAACATGAACGCCGTCATCTTTGAAATCTTCATTTAAAATTTGACCATATTCATGAAGATAAGCTAAATTTTTACCATCTGATAAAGGTAAGACCAAGTCTACCTTTTCGTAATTATCAAAAACTTTCTTAACAATTAAATCAGCTAGTTGCTTAATTGACTCGGGATCTTTCGCCGAATATAAAATATCATTTCCCTCAATTTGTGGATAATTGCGATCTGTCAAGTCAGCTTTATTATAAGCAGTAATCATTGGTACATTGGTAATTTTCAACTCATCTAAAACTTTTTGTGTCGTTTTAATCATTTGAACCATATTATGATCGGAAGCATCTACGACATTGATTATCAAGTCAGCATCTTTGGCTTCTTGCAAAGTAGCTTTAAATGATTCAATTAAGTTATGAGGTAACTTGGAGATAAAACCAACGGTATCTGAAAGGATAAAACTTAAGTCATCTTTTAAGTCAATTCTTCTAACACTAGTATCTAAAGTTGCAAATAGCATATTTTTTTCAAATACTTGCTTTTTAGAAGCTTCATCACTAAAGACATTCAACAACTCATTCATCGTTGTTGATTTTCCAGCATTAGTGTAGCCAACGAGGGCGACTTGTGGTAGACGAGAATTGTTTCGTCTAGCAGATTTTATTTCTTCTTGTTTGCTAATGTCTTTTAGTTCCTTTTTAATTGCACTAATTTGTTTACCAATGGTTCGTCTATTTAATTCAAGCTTAGTTTCACCCGAACCACGGTTAGCAAAACCACCGCTTGCACCACCAGAACCACGCTGCTGGTCTAGATTATTTTCTGATGGATGAAGCCGAGGTAGTTCATATTGTAATCGAGCAAGTTGAACTTGTAGTTTAGCTTGTCTACTACGTGCTCGATTAGAGAAAATTTCTAAAATTAATTCAGTTCGATCAAGCACTTTAAGTTTTGTCATGCTCTCAATGTTTCTAATTTGAGTTGGCGAAAGTTCATCATTAATGACTAAAGTTTTAGCATGTAATTCTCGAGCCATATTTTTAATTTGATTAAGTTTACCAACACCAAAATATGTTCCCGCAACGATATTTTCAGCCTTTTGGCTTGCTTGACCAACAACATCTAGGTTGTTGGCAAGGGCTAATTCTCTTAGTTCAGTCATATAATAGTCAAAATTAGGATCATTTAAATTTACGCCCGCAATAAATGCTTTAATTTTTTTTGGTTGATTGTCGATCAAATAATTCACCTACTTTCAAAAAATAGTATTTCTACGTAGAGTTAATAACTTAAAAAATCATCATAACCATTCCTTTATTTGATAGTATGAAAATTATAATTTCTTTTTAAATAAAAATCAATTTTGACACAAAAAAGGCCACTCCGAAAAACGAAGTGACTTTTAGGATATTTGAACACGGTAATATCCGAATAGAGATAATTACTTTAATTAACCGTGCACATAAATATGAGTGGAGTATATAGTTGTTATCCTAAAATCATAATAAATTTTATACTTGTAAATGAAATTAAACTGACTGTATCAAAGGTAGTTAATTAAGAAAATCAATTAAGCCATACAATTATGGGGGAATAGGAAAGCTCACGACTTAAGGGTATATAGGGTGACAAATTTATTATCTTTGTAATACATAGTTTAAACTGAAGCTATACATTAAAATATATTTCGGCTTCCTGAAGAATTTAGTTAAACTGTATTTTTACTAACAATAACTTTCACTATTTTTAATTTTATTGAACTATAGATGGGAAAAAGTAGTGAAAATAGTGAATGATTATTATGATTCAGAATATCAGAAACTGTCAAATCTTTTGTGTAAATAGATCTTTCTCGTAAATTGATTTTTTAAT
>NZ_PCYR01000005.1:0-88270 GCF_002553805.1 Lactobacillus sp. UMNPBX19 | reverse complement strand
CAGTACAGGCGAAGTACAAGGCAATGTAGTAGCAAAGCAAGACGCCGATAAGTACACACCAAATTTTCCAACAACTAAGGTACCGGTAGGCGATGTCAACAACTTAACAGACGAAGAAAAAGGTCAAGTTAAGACCAACGTAGAAAATGCCAATCCAGATTTACCATCGGGTGCAGAAGTAACGATTGGTAATGATGGTACTGCAACAATCAAGTATAGTGATAACTCAACTGACACGATTGCCGGTAATAAGTTGGTTGTGGCAAAGCCAGATACTTCTACAGAGCAAAAAGTAAAATTACCAGACAGCAAGGTAGAAGTAAGCGATCCAAACCACTTAACTGATGGAGAAAAGCAACAGGTTAAGGACAAGGTAGCCAAGTCCAACCCAGATGCCAAGGATATCAAAGTAGATGACAATGGAGACACAGATGTAAGCTTTAATAATGGCAACCATGGTCATGTCGACGGCAGTGAGTTGGTAACTAAGAAGCCAGATACTTCTACAGAGCAAGAAGTAAAATTACCAGACAGCAAGGTAGAAGTAAGCGATCCAAACCACTTAACTGATGGAGAAAAGCAACAGGTTAAGGACAAGGTAGCCAAGTCCAACCCAGATGCCAAGGATATCAAAGTAGGTGACAATGGAGACACAGATGTAAGCTTTAATAATGGCAACTATGGTCATGTAAGTGGTGATCAATTAGTAGTTAAATCTAATGATAGCCATGATAATACGACTGATGCTGATAAGCATCCTGCAGTAGTTCCAGGCACAAAGGTAGAGGTAGCAGATCCAAGTCATTTAACTGATGAAGAAAAGCAACAGGTTAAGGACAATGTAGCCAAGTCTAACCCGGATGCCAAGGATATTAAAGTGTCTGATAACGGTGATACAACGTTAATCTACAATGATGGTAGTCAACATAATCTTTCAGGCAGTGATTTGATTATTAAGAAAGATAATAATTCATCTAACACTTCTAATAACACAGATGCTGATAATAATCCTGCAGTAATCCCAGATACTAAGACTCCAGTCCAAGATCCAAATCATTTGACTGATGCGGAGAAGAGCCAGATTAAAGATAATGTATCTAAGTCTAATCCAAATGCTAAAGATATATTAGTTGGCAATAACGCAGATACTACTTTAATTTACGGTGATGGGTCTAAGAATGTTATTAAGGGTACTGATTTAATAGTTGTTAAATTAACTTCAACTATCTCACCATCTAAGAATACTTCTGGTTTACAAGGTAAGGATAAGAATACTTCGAATAAGAATGAAGTATCCTCAAAACAAACCCTGCCACAAACTGGTGAATCAGATAACGTATTAGCTGTAATTAGTGGTGCAGTGGTGACAATCTTATCTGTAGTAACATTGGGCTTGATTAAACGTAGAAAAGAATAATCACAGTTAGAGCAAATGAGACTTTTGAGGTCTTGTTTGCTTTTTCTGTGAAAAATAATCAACTATGTATTGACTCAATCAAATTAAACCAGTATAATACAGAAGTTGAGAACAAGAAGAAGCTCCCGCTTCTCGCCTAAGTTTAATTTGAGACCTCTGGGCTGATCGATAATATCTGTTGATTAAAAGCGGGCGTTAACTTTGCCCGCTTTTTTCTTGTCCTCGAAATTAACGTGGAGGTGAATACTCATACCAAGAAATATGATCTTAAACGAAGATATTCGTGCTCGTGAAGTTCGTTTAATTGGAGTTGATGGCCAACAAGTTGGTGTTGTATCCAAGAATGAAGCTTTACGTAAAGCAGCTGACGCTGACCTTGATTTGGTTTTGCTTTCTCCTAATGCTAAGCCACCTGTTGCTAGAATTATGGATTACGGTAAGTTCCGTTTTGAACAACAAAAGAAAGCCAAAGAAAACCGTAAGAATCAAAAGGTTATGGCTGTCAAAGAAATTCGTTTAAGTCCAACAATCGAAGGAAATGACTTTGACACTAAGTTAAAGCATGTTCGTAAATTCTTGACCAAGGGCGCTAAAGTTAGAATTTCTATTCGCTTTAGAGGCCGGGCAATTACTCACAAGGAGTTAGGTAAACAGGTCTTAGAAAAGATGGCTGACGAAGCTAGTGACTTATCTAATGTAGTTACTAAGCCAAAGATGGAAGGCCGTTCAATGTTCTTAATGCTTGCTCCATTAAGTGAGAAAGATAAAAAGAAAAAGTAGTTAATTGGAGGAATAGATATGCCAAAGCAAAAAACACACCGCGCTTCAGCAAAGCGTTTCAAGAGAACTGCTAATGGTGGTTTAAAGCGTCACCATGCTTACACTGGACACCGTTTCCACGGTAAGACTAAGAAACAACGTCGTCATTTGAGAAAAGCTGCTATGGTTTCAGCAAGTGACTTAAAGCGCATCAAACAGATGCTTTCCCAAATGCGTTAATTATTAGAAGACTTTTTGAGGAGGAATTTTAGATGCCAAGAACTAAAGGTGGAACCGTAACACGCGCTCGTCGTAAGAAGATCATGAAGTTAGCCAAGGGTTACCGTGGCTCAAAACACTTACAATTTAAAGCAGCAAGTACTCAAGTATTTGTTTCTCGTAAATATGCTTTCCGTGACCGTAAGAAGCGTAAGAGCGAATTCAGAAAATTATGGATTGCTCGTATCAACGCTGCTGCAAGACAAAATGGTCTTTCATACTCTAAGTTAATGCACGGCTTAAAGGTAGCTGGTATTGACATGAACCGTAAGATGTTAGCTGACATTGCTTACAACGATGAAAAAGCTTTTGCTGATTTAGCAGATGCTGCTAAGAAAGCTTTGAACTAAAAATAAAAAATGCTCCGCATTAGCGGAGCATTTTTTTCTCAATTTTAACTAAAGATATGTAATAGGCGATTTTTTTCTTGATTTGTTGCAAATGCTGCATTGATAGAGTTTAACAATAATTGTTGTTCTTCTGTATTTGTAAGATTGCTCTTACTTTCAAGTAATTTAAATTCTTTAGGTAAGTTAGTACTTGAGACAGTCATATTGTCGCAATTTAGAGTTGCTTTTATGTTTTTTAAAAGAAGTGTCTTGATTGGATAAGAATCAATGCTTTTAAATATTTTAGTATTGAGATTAGAAGTAGCGCAGCATTCTAAGGTAATATTTTTGTTAACTAACTCGTCAACTAGTTGTTCATTTTCTAAGCAGCGAATTCCATGACCAATTCGTTTAGTACCTAAATCTAAGGCTTCTTGCATTGATTCTGGTCCTGCAGCTTCTCCTGCATGAATTGTGAATGGAATATGCAATTTCTTTGCATTATCAAAGAAAGATTTAAATTTCTTATTAGAAATTGGACCTTCTGGTCCTGCTAAATCAATGCCAACGATATGATCTTTGCCGTATTTAGCAGCTAGTTTAACGGTCAAATTATTTTCCTACTCTCGATTTGGCAGACGCATGAGACATAGAATTAAATTAGCATGAAGAGGATAATAATTGTCTACTTGATTTTCTTGCCATTTATAGAAAATTTTAAGACCTGCAATACAGGCTTTGACAGCGTCTTCTTGTGTGAGATTTTTTTGAGTATGTAGTTGCGGAGCAAAACGTATTTCAGAGTAAACGAGTCCTTGAGACCGTAGTTCTTTTAGAAGATCAAAAATTGTAATTTCTAAATCTTTTTTGTTTGTAAAAGTAGCAATGGAAAGTCAAATTTTGTTAAGTATTCTTGTAAATTAGCACACTTTTCAGAAACTGATAAGTTTTCTTTTAGTTGTGAGTCAGATAAACTTGGAAGATTGTGAATATCCATTAACTTTTTTACAGTAGTATAAGGCAAAGAGCCATCTAGATGTAGATGAAGATCAATAAAATTTTTCATTTTTAACTTCTTTGTGTAATACGGCGGAAAAATTTAAATTGTTCTTATTTTATCATCTTTTATGCTAAAGAAAAGCAAAATTTCATTTTTTAATCATCAAATATTTCTAAAGATTAAAGATTTCTGATACTATAGGTATGAGAAAAAAGTGGAGATTTTTAAATGTTATTTAGACCTCGTTATACAATAGATACTATTTATAATTTAGATCCAGAACAGCTAGAAAAGATGGGAATTAAAGCTGTTTTTAGTGATTTGGATAATACTTTGCTTGCTTGGAATAAGGCTGATACAGCAATTGAAATGGATCAGTTGAATCAGCGTTTATCAAAAGCTGGGATTCGTTTAGTTGTTATTTCAAACAATAATGCGGAGCGTATTGGGAAAGTTTTAAGTCCTTATCATATATCCTTTATTGCAAAAGCTCGAAAGCCTCTTCCGATTGGAATTAAGAAAGAACTAAAATCACTGAATTTAGAAAAAAAACAGGTTTTGATGGTGGGAGATCAATTAATTACTGATATGCAGGCTGGTAATTTAGCTGGTGTAGCTACGGTTTTGGTGAAGCCCTTAGTTGAAACTGATAAATGGAATACTAGAATTAATCGTTTCTTTGAAAAGTTTATTTTTTTCTTTTTGAATTTAAGAAAGCCAGTAGTTTTTAAGGAGAAACTAAAATGAGTGAAGAATTACGTTGTATTGGTTGTGGAAGTATATTACAAGATCAAGATCCTAAAAAGTCAGGGTATTTGCCATCATCTGCCTTAAAAAAAGCTTTAGAAAGCGAAGATAATGAAGTATATTGTCAGCGCTGCTTTAGATTAAGACACTATAATGAAATTATGCCTGTTGAAGAAAATAACGATGATTTCTTGGCTTTACTTAATTCAATTAGTCAAAAAAAGGCATTAGTCGTTAATGTGGTTGACTTATTTGATTTTAGTAATTCATTGATTTCTTCAATTAAGCGTTTTATTGGTGGTAATGAATATATTTTAGTTGGTAATAAAGTAGATTTGTTTCCAAAAAATTCTAAAGAGTCCAAAATTAAAGATTGGATGCGTCAAGAAGCTAATCGAAATGGTTTAAAACCAGAAAAAATATTTTTAGTTTCAGCTGCTAAAAAGAAAAATTTAGATGAGTTGATGGCATTTTTAGCTAAAAAAGGCGAAAAGAAAGATATCTATTTTGTCGGAACAACCAATGTTGGAAAATCTACGTTAATCAACGCAATCATCAATATGAACAGTGATTTAAAGGATGTCATTACTACCTCTAAATTCCCTGGAACAACATTAGATGAAATTAAAATTCCACTTTCTAATGGACACTATTTAATTGACACACCCGGAATTTTGAATGCCAATCAATTGGCTAGTCATTTGAGTGGAAAAGAGCTTGAAGTTGTTGAACCAAAGAAACCATTAAAGCCAGCTACCTACCAACTTTTACCGGGACAGACAATCTTTTTAGCTGGATTGGGACGTTTTGACTATGTAGATGGTCCATCTGCTGGATTTACAATTTATGTTGCTCGGGATCTATATGTACACAGAACGAAGACTGAAAATGCGGATGCATTTTATGAAAAACATAAAGATGATTTATTACTCCCACCAAGTAAAGAAGATAATCTCGGACCATTAAAAGGCCAAACTTTTTCACCAAAAGAAAAAAGCGATATTTTATTTGGCGGAGTTGGGTTTATTACCACACCTGCTAATGTTGTAGTAAAAGCTTATACACCAGAAGGAATTGGTTTAGGAATTAGAAGAGCGTTGATATAATGCAATGTGTTGTAAAAGAAAAGCCACAAGTACAATTTGAACCGGTTACGAGTTCTGCTCAACAAATTGGAATTATGGGAGGAACTTTTAACCCAGTTCATTTAGCTCACTTATCAATGGCTGAGCAAGTTAGAAAACAGCTTCATTTAGATGAAATATGGTTTATCCCAAATAATACGCCTCCACATAAAAAAATAGCGGGAAATATAAGCACTAAAGATCGGTGTGCAATGCTTGAATTGGCTACTCATGATAATCCACACTTTCATGTTAAGCTTTTTGAAATAATGCGTGGTGGAACCTCATACATGGTTGATACTTTACGTTACTTAAAGAGGAGAGCCCCACGTAATCAATATTACTTAATTATGGGTAGTGACGAAGTAAACGACTTTGAAAATTGGCGCGAACCAGAGACCATAGCACTTTTATCTACTTTGGTTGGCGTTAGGAGACCAAATTATCTGCAAAATTCCAAGTTTCCAATGATTTGGGTTGATGCACCTAATTTAGATATTTCATCTTCCTTAATTCGTCAAAATATAGCTACCGGTAATTCTATTCGGTATTTAGTACCGGAAAGTGTACGCTTATATATTGAATCAAGAGGCTTATATCGTGACTGAAATTAATTTTGTTAAAACATATTCCCCGTTAACTTCTGATGAGATTGTTGCCAAAGAAAAAAGCAACATGGATGAAAAGAGATTTAAGCATTGTATTGGTGTAAGTGAAACTAGTCGTAAGTTAGCTGAACTTAATAATTATGATCCTGATAAGGCAGCTTTAGCAGGATTTATCCATGATTATGCAAAACAAGTCTCTCCTGCCCGATTTATTGAAGTGATTAAGGAACAGCATTTTGATCCAGATTTACTTAATTATAATCGAGCTATTTGGCATGGAATTGTGGGATCATATTTTATTGAAAAGGAATTAAAGATAACTGATCCAGAAATTTTAACTGCTATTAAGCGTCATACTACTGCTGATGTAGAAATGACCACACTAGATAAAATTGTCTTTGTAGCAGATTTTATTGAACCAGGTCGTGACTTTCCTGGCGTAGAAGAAGCAAGAAAAGTAGCTTTTGCTAACTTAGATGATGGGGTAGGCTTTGAATTAGCCCACACACTTGATTTTTTAATAACTAATAGAAAAAAGATTTATCCTAAGACATTTGCTGCTTACAATAAATGGTCAGTAAAGGATTAGAATTTTGAAAGGAAAAATAAAATTGGATAGTAAGAAATTATTAGATTTAACTGTAGAAGCAATCGATGAAAGACATGGTGAAGATACTGAAGCATATGATATGCAAGGAATTAGTATTTTGGCGGATTACTACGTTGTAACAACAGCTGGCTCGAACCGTCAACTTCATGCCATCGTTAACAGTATTATTGATAAGATCCATGAACATGGAAAAGAAGACTACCGTATTGAAGGAACTCGTGATTCTAACTGGCTCTTAGTAGATATGGGAGATGTAGTTGTAAATGTATTTACCGAAGATGCACGCGACTTTTATGGCTTAGAAAAGCTTTGGAGCAATGGTAAGAAACTAGAATTAAACTTAGACTAAAGGTAAGAGTATGAGTGTAATTGGCATTGTAGCCGAATATAATCCTTTTCATAGTGGGCATGAGTTTTTAATGAATCAAGCCCGCTTAGCAGCTAAAAATGATCCAATAATTGTTGTAATGTCAGGTAATTATGTTCAACGTGGACAAATGGCGATTATGGATAAGTGGCAAAGAGCAAAGGCAGCTTTAGCTTCTGGGGCCGATTTAGTATTCGAACTACCATTTTCTTTTGCTGTGCAGCCAGCTGATATTTTTGCTAATGGTAGTATTAAAATGTTGAGTGATTTGGGAGTGTCAGAATTATTTTTTGGAGTAGAGGATGCGAATTTAAATTTCTCTTATTTAGGTCAAAAAATAAATCAAATTCCAAAGAATCGAATGGACTTTCGAGACTACACTCAAACTTATGCTACTCAATATAATGAAATGGTTGCTAGAGAAGTGGGGCATGAAGTAAATCAACCTAACATGATGTTAGCCGTTGCTTATGCAGTTGCAAGTGAACAATTAAAGAATCCACTTCATTTACATCCTATAACACGAGTAGGAAGTGGACACGATGATCCACTTTTACAAGATAAAATAGTTTCCTCAGCTACAGCGATTAGAAATTATTGTTTGCACCATCCCAATGACTTATCTGAATTAAAAAAATATCTTCCTAAAAGTGAATTAGTAAGTTTAGAAAGTCAAAAAATTTATCCGAACTGGAATCTTTTATTTAGCTTTTTGAAGTATCGAATTGAAAGTGCAAGTCTAGAAGAATTGCGGTCAATTTATCAAATGAGTGAAGGACTAGAATACAAAATGAAGGAAGAAATTCATACTGCAGAAGATTTTACTTCATTTTTGCGGCAAATTAAGTCTAAGCGCTATACTTATGCTCGTTTAAGAAGACTATGTCTTTACACACTTTTAAATGTCACTGAGAAAGAAATAAAGGATTCTTATAAAGATGTTTCAACCCTGTTGTTAGGCTATAGTGGTCGAGGAAGAAATTATCTTAAGAAAATTAGAAAAGATGTTCAAGTGCCGATTATTTCAAAAGTTGATAAGAAAATTGCTGCAAGTGGAACTTCGGGTTTGCAAGTGAAAGTAGATCGGCTTTTTGAACAAATTATGGGTGAAGATCAAAATTTTGGTCGTAAACCAATCGAGGTAAAATAATGTTAAAGTTTTCATATTTGCAAATTAAAAATAGTCGTAATCTGTTAACTCATGTTGATGAAAACGTTGAGTTAAGTAAAGAGTTCTTTGATAGAAGTAAAGAATTACTGGAAGATGCAAATAATATTCATGTTACTGGTGACTTCTTCTATGATGAACCTTTTGTTACTGGTAATTTTACTGTCGAAGCAGATGTTGTAGCACCTTCCACTCGTAGCCTAAAACCAGTAAAAATGCATCAAAAATTTAACTTTACTGAGAACTATAGTGAAGTTGAACCAACTCAAGAACAGCTTGATGAAGAAGATACAATTGTAACTGTTAAGGACGATACAATTGATCTTCAAAAGGCTGTAGAAGATAATTTGCTTTTAAGCTTACCATCAGTGATCTTAACTCCTGAAGAAGAAGCTAAGGGGGATTTTCCTGCAGGAGAGGGCTGGAAGGTTGTTTCTCAAGAAGCTTATCAAGAACAGCAATCTAATAAAGAAAATCCTGCTTTTGCTAAGCTTAAGGATTTATTTAAGGATGAAAAAAACAAGTAATAAACCCTTGCATTAATGTATCTTTAAATTTAATATTAATTTATTAATAAAATTTTTAACCAGATTAAATAGTAGTGGAGAAAATAATGAGTAAAATTCTGATTATTGAAGATGAAAAAAATCTTGCCCGTTTTGTAGAATTAGAATTAAGACATGAAAAATATGAAACTCAAGTTGAAGGAAACGGCCGGAAAGGATTGGATTTAGCTTTAAATGAAGATTTTGACGCAATTTTATTAGATTTAATGTTGCCCGATCTTAATGGATTAGAAATTGCTCGTCGTGTTCGCCAAGAAAAAACAACTCCAATTATTATGATGACTGCAAGAGATTCAGTAATTGACCGTGTCTCAGGTTTAGACCACGGTGCTGATGATTATATCGTTAAACCTTTTGCAATCGAAGAATTATTAGCTCGCTTACGTGCTGTTTTAAGAAGAGTACAAATTGAAAAGAGAGCTATGGGCGATACGATGGGAGTTCAAAAGGTAATCCACTTCAATGATTTAACTATTGAAACAGCTAATCGAATCGTTCATCGTGGAGATAGTACAGTTGATCTAACTAAACGTGAATACAACTTGTTAATGACATTGATTGAAAATAAGAATAATGTTGTCACAAGAGAGCAGCTTTTAAACAAAATTTGGGGACCTGAATCTAAGATTGAAACGAATGTTGTTGAAGTCTACGTACGTTATTTACGTAATAAGATTGATGTACCGGGCCGTCCATCATACATCAAGACTGTTCGTGGTACCGGTTATATGGTAAGAACTGATGAAAATGATGAAGCACGTGAAGAAGCAAAATAAATCGACAAAAGAGACCCTCAAGTCCTCGCTAACATTTAAGTGGGTAAGCTTAGTTGCAGCGACAATTACGGTCTCTTTTGTTATATTTTCAATTGCAATTTATTCTTTAGTTAAACAACAGATTGTCTCGCAAGAAAGAAATCTAACTGAAAGTGTAGCAACTACTTTTCAAAGAAGATTGGTCGAGATCCCGACCAGCTTGCAAATTTCAAATGTTGTTCCGCAGCTTTCTCCTAATACAAATCGTATTTTAGAAGGACAAGCCCCGATTACTTCAAATGATGGTGGGAATGTCTTTAATGATGACGTTTTGGCGACTTTATCTAATCGAGATACTAGCATTATTATTTATAATCCTGACGGGGATGTAGTATTTAGTAATGGAAATGTTCCTGATGGTGGGATGCCAAACTTCAGTAAAACTGAAAACCACGTTTTAAGAGTTGAGACTTCACGTGGCAAAATTCATATGAAGATTTATCAGAAGATTTTTTCTGAAAGAACACATCGTTTAACTGGATATTTGATCGTTGATAATTCAATGGGTCAGCAAAACCAAGTTTTAAAATCACTTCGTCATTGGATGATTGGCTTATCGATTATTGCGATTGTAATTTTCATTGGTTTGTCTTACTTAATAGTTAATAGTGTAGTGCAGCCAATTAAGAAAATGTCGCAAATTTCTCGCTATATTAATAAAGATCCAACTGATAAACGAAGAGTACCTGATCTTCATCGAAATGATGAGTTAGGGGAGTTAGCAACATCGTTTAATGAGATGCTTGATAGAATGCAAGCCTATATGCAACAGCAAAAACAATTTGTGGGAGATGTATCTCATGAATTGAGGACTCCTGTAGCTGTAATTGAAGGGCATTTAAACTTATTAGAGCGTTGGGGAAAAGATGATCCTCAAGTACTGGAAGAATCAATTCATGCTTCTCTTCAAGAGAGCAAGAGAATGAAACATTTGATTCAAGAAATGCTGGATCTAACTAGAGCTGAGCAGGTTGATTTACAGTATCCTGATAAAACAACTGATATCAATGAAGTATTAAACCGAACTGTTAATGACATGAGAATGATTCATCAAGACTTTACTATTACCTATGATGATGCAGACTTAAAACCTGATACTATAGTAAAGATTTATCGTAATCATCTCGAGCAAATTTTAATCATTTTGATTGATAATGCTATTAAATATTCTACCGATAGAAAAGAAATTTTGGTTGCTGCTGCTACTGAAAAAGATAAAGTTAAGATTTCTGTTCAAGATTTTGGTGAAGGGATTGCTCCTGATGAGCAGGATAAGATTTTCAATCGTTTTTATCGTGTAGACAAGGCTAGAACCCGTGAAAAGGGTGGAAATGGTCTAGGCTTAGCTATTGCTCAAAAACTCGTTGAAAGTTACCATGGAAAGATCAGTGTTAGTTCAACACTTGGCTCAGGCAGTAAGTTCATAATTGAATTTCCATTATTAAAATTTGAGTCAGATAAATAAAAATAGGGAATCCTTAAGGATTCCCTATTTTTATTTATTAATTTTTGTCAGAATCATTTGGACGCTTTTGTTTACCTGCATTACGTGCACGTAAATCTTGATGAAGATCTTTATTTGCCTCAGGAGTGGAGGTTGATGAAGAAGTAGTGTTAAGAATGTTATCGATTGTTTCTTGAGTAACAACTACTTTAAGTGGACGTTCGTTTAATTCAGCTGCAACATCTCTTTTTACTTTTGGCATAATAACAAAAGTAGTAATTAATTGTTGCAAGATAGCAATAAGCCCACCGACTAAGAAGTAAAGTGCTAAAGCGCCTGGAGCAGAAATACTAATAAAGAAAGTCATAGCTGGACTTAGAATTAAAGTCATTTGCATTGCTTTCTTTTGTTCTTCAGGTATTCCAACCATTGAAAGATAACCCTGAACTACATACAACAACGTAGCAATAATTGTTAAGATAATGGATCGTTGTCCAAGAGAAATGCCAAAGAAACTTGAAGCTGCTAATTCTTTAGAGTAAGCTACAGCTTGATAAATTCCTATCATGATTGGAAGCTGAATAAGTAATGGTAAGCAGCCCATTCCGCCCATCATCGACATATTATTTTCTTTATAAACACGCATTTGAAGTTGGCTAATTTGCATTTGTTGTGGTTGTGTTAGTCCTGGCTTCTTAAGTGCTTCTTGGATCAATTTCATTTGTGGTTGAAGTTTTTGCGTTTTTTCTTGTTGGGTAGTCATTTTACGCTGAGAAGCTAGTCGAAGTGGCATAACAATGAGCTGAACAACAAAGGTAATGATAATAATTGCCCAGCCAGCTCCATTTGATCCACCAATTTGATGTTCAACGGCCAACATGATATTTTGAATTGGTTTGCCAAATAGACTGAAGATCCAAGCATATGGCCCACTAGTGGGTGCTTGATAGATACTTTGACCATTGTTAGCACATCCTGTTAAGGTAAGTGCTAGCACAGTTATCATGGCAAAGAGACTAAAATATTTAGTTTTTGATTTCATTAACTATAACCTTTCCTACTTTATTGTTACTGCAATAAAGTTTACTAGTTATTTGTTAAAGTATCAATAAACCACGCTAAAGCGAGTAAATTTTTCTGTATTGGGAATTGTCTTTAAGTCCACATGATCAACATGAGCAGCAACTGAAGGAGATGCTTTAATTTTTTTGATAAAATGCTCTAAAGGGAGTTCATCCCCCTGAGCTACAATTGATACAGATCCATCTGGATTATTTTTAACAGTACCAGTAATTCCTAACTCTTGAGCAATCATTTGAGTTGTCCATCTAAAGCCAACTCCCTGTACTAAGCCTGTAACTCTCATTGTGACTGTCTTCATAATTATCGCTCTTTTCTGTGTATTCTAACTTAAATTTTAACATGTTAATTTTGGGCGAGGTAATTTAAAATATTAGATTAGAAGGAAGTAGAAATTTATGATAGAAATTAACTCAGTAAATAATCCCACAATTAAAAGCCTTAGAAAGCTTGAACAAAAAAAGTATCGTAAAAAGACACAAACGTACTTAATTGAAGGTTTTCATTTAGTCGAAGAAGCTTTAAAGAATCACGAAAATTATCTTTATGTTTTAGGTACAGCAGAAGCTTTAAAAAAATTAGATGCGAGCTATAAATTAAAAGATGATAAAGTCATCCAGATTACCGATGCAATTTCTCAGCATTTAAGTAGCACTAAGAATAGTCAAGATATCTTTATGGTATTACCAATTAATCAACCAAAATCATTTAGTTTTGAATATGGAAAATGGGTTGTTTTAGATAATTTAACTGATCCAGGAAATGTTGGAACTATCATTCGTACAGCCGATGCAGCTGGTTTTGATGGTGTGGTATTATCTAAAGAAAGTGTGGATTTATATAATCCCAAAGTTCAACGTAGCATGCAGGGAAGCCAGTTCCATATTCAAATTATCCAAAATCCAATTTTAGAAGCTATTAGTAGTTTTAAGGAAAATGGTCTTCCAGTCTATGTAAGTATCCTTGATAAAACTGCTAAGTCCTTAAATAACTGTACCCCGGTTCCTCAATTAGCTTTGGTAATTGGAAATGAGGCTCATGGGGCAAGTAAGGAGGTAATTGAAACAGCTGATAAAAAGATCTATATCCCGATAAAGGGAAAGGCAGAGTCACTAAACGCAGCCGTAGCGGCTGGTATTATGATTTATCATTTTTCATAAACTTGCAGCTTGTTTTTAGTAAGTATTATCACTATAATCTTAATATAGATGATTTAAAACTATTTTGATTTTTTAGGAGGAATACATATGTCCCAAGAAATTGAAAGCAAAACTAAAATGACTGACTGTCCGGATCCAGAAGACTATTCACTGTGTTCGCATTTTATTGATGCTTTTGGAATTATTGGTAAAAAATGGAACGGCTTAATTATTAGCTCTTTGTGTGATACCAACGCAATGCGTTTTAAGGATTTAGCACGTTGTATTAGTAAATGCTCTGACCGTGTTTTAGTTGAACGACTAAAAGAACTAGAAAAAGATGGTATTGTTAACCGTACTGTAGATAAAAAGAGTGGAATTATTAGCTATACTTTGACTCAAAAGGGCGCCGATTTACAACCTGTTTTTGAACAAGTCCATAACTGGGCTGATAAATGGGCTTAAAGGTAATTGCAAAGTTAGGTAAAAAGTTTTAAGATACTATTATAATTAAATGCGATGATTAAGATTAGTAGTGTGGATAGCTTTTTAGAGAGAGTTTTACTGGTGGAAGAAACTTAAGTTAGAAGCATGAATTTCATCTTAGGAGCAGAATCTAATCAATTCCGGTATTTCACCGTTATTCGAAAAGAGTGTGAACACGCACTTTATTTGTGCTAGTTCAAACTAGGGTGGTACCGCGAAGCTTCGTCCCTTTTGGGACGGGGCTTTTTTTGTTGGAAAGGAAAATGAGATGGACTTATTCGATAGAATAAATAAGTTAAAAGAAGAAGGATTGAATGAAATCAAGCAAGCTGAAAACCAGAAAATGCTTGATAAGATTAGAGTAGAGTTAATGGGGCGCAAGAGTGAATTAACTGAAATTCTTCACTCAATGAAAGATATTGCCCCAGAAAATAGACCTAAAGTGGGTCAAGAAGTAAATCAAGTTCGTGATCTCTTTCAAAAGCAGTTAGATGAAGCAAAGAATAACTTCTTACAAACTTTAATTGCCAAAAAATTAGAAGAAGAAAAAATTGATGTTACTTTGCCTGGTCGTGAGGGACATTTAGGTTCAAAACATCCTATTAATATTATTTTGGATGATTTGGAAAGCTACTTTATTGGAATGGGTTATGAAGTAGTTCAAGGTCCAGAAATTGAAACTGATCACTATGTATTTGAAATGATGAACTTGCCAAAAGATCACCCTGCTCGTGATATGCAAGCAACTTTCTATATTGATGAGGAGAACTTACTTAGAACGCAAACTTCAGGGGACCAAGCTAGAGTTTTAGAAAAGCATGATTTTTCTAAGGGTCCATTAAAGATGGTTGGTCCTGGTAAGGTATACCGTAGAGATGATGATGATGCAACTCACTCTCATCAATTCCAACAAATGGAAGGCTTAGTAATCGATAAAAATGTTACTATGTCAGACCTTAAGGGAACATTAGAAATGATTGCTAAGCACGTTTTTGGTCAAGATCGAAAGACTCGTCTTCGTCCATCTTACTTCCCATTTACTGAACCATCAGTTGAAATGGATGTTTCTTGTTTTAATTGTGATGGTAAGGGCTGTCCAATTTGTAAGTATACTGGCTGGATCGAAGTACTTGGTGCTGGTATGGTTCACCCAAATGTTTTAGAAAATGCTGGTGTAGATTCAACAGTCTATGGTGGTTTTGCCTTTGGTTTAGGTTTAGATCGTTTTGCAATTTTGAAATACGGCATTTCTGATATTCGTGATTTCTATACTAATGATGTACGTTTCTTGGCACAATTCCGTAAGGAGGAAGATTAATGCTTGTTTCATATAATTGGTTAAAAGATTTTCTTAATTTAGATGAAGATCCTAAAGAATTAGGAGAAAAAATTACTAGAACTGGTGTTGAGATCGCATCTGTAGATCACCCAGCAGAAGGATTAAAAAAATTAGTAGTTGGACACATTTTAGAATGTGAGGATATTGAAGGGACTCACTTACACAAATGTCAAGTTGATGTTGGTGAAGAAGAACCAATTCAGATTGTTTGTGGTGCTCCTAATGTTGCAGCTGGTGAAGATGTTATTGTTGCTTTACATGGGGCAAGAATTGCCGGAAATGAAAAAATTAAACGTGGTAAAATTCGTGGAATTAAATCAAACGGTATGATTTGCGGACTTCAAGAAATTGGTTTTGAAGATAAAGTAGTTCCTGCAAAATATGCAGATGGAATTTTTGTTTTCCCTAAAGATGCAGATGTAAAAACAGGTGAAGAAGTATACGAAGCACTTGGCATGGATGACTATATTTTAGATTTTGATATTACTCCAAACCGTGCTGATACTTTATCAATGGAAGGTGCTGCTTATGAAGTTGGTGCAATTATTGATGAAAAACCTAAAGTTGAACCAGTAGTGCTTAAGGCAGATGGACCTGACTGGACTCAGGAATTAGATGTACAGGTTGATGAAAAATTAGCACCTAAATTTTACCTAAGAAAAATTTCTAATGTAAAAATTGGTGAAAGTCCATTGTGGATGCAAAGACGCCTTTGGAATGCAGGAATTCGTCCGATTAATAATGTGGTCGATGTTACTAATTATGTAATGCTTTTAACGGGTCAACCAATGCATGCCTATGATGCTCGTACTTTTAAGGACGGTAAACTAGAAGTTAGAAAAGCAAATAAAAATGAAAAGCTTACATTATTGAACGATAAAGAAGTGGAATTAGATCCAAATGACATCATCATTACTGACGGTCAAAAGCCTGTTATGATGGCCGGTGTCATGGGTGGTAAGAACTCAGAAGTTGAAGACGATACTACTGATGTAATCTTAGAATCTGCCGTTTTTGATGGAACTAGTGTAAGAAAATCTGCATTGCGTCATGCTAACAGAACTGAAGCATCAAGTCGATTTGAAAAAGGTGTTAACTGGGATAATACTCAAAAAGCCTTAGATATGGCTGCATTGTTATTGCGTAATGATGCAGATGGTACAGTTAATGAAGGTGAAATAAAAGCAACTGATGCTCAAAGAAGTCCTTCAGTAGTTAAAACTACAGTATCTTATATTAATAAGGTATTGGGAACTGAGTTAAGCAGAGCTGAAATGGAAAAGATCTTTGATCAGTTAGGTTTTACTGTTGCAGGCCCTGAAGATGAGTTAGTAGTTACTGTTCCTAATAGAAGATGGGATATTTCTATTCCTGCAGATTTAGTAGAAGAAGTTGGCCGAATTTATGGTTATGATAACTTGAAATCTACCCAACCGCTTTTAGCTGAAACTCATGGTGGTTATTCAGCTAAAGAAACTGCTATGCGTAGAATTAAGGATATCGTTCAAGGTCAAGGATTAATGGAAGCAATTTCTTACTCATTGACTTCCCCAGAAAAAGCAATTTCATTTACTAAAGATCCTAAACCAGTAGTTGAAGTTCAATGGCCATTAAACTCAAGTCGTTCAACTATGAGAGAAAACCTAATAACAGGATTGGTTGATGCTGCAAGCTACAATATGGCCCGTAAGCAAAAAGAATTAGCTTTATTTGAACAAGGAAGAGTTTATGATCATGAAAATAATACATTTAATGAACATGAACATTTAGCTACTCTTTATTCAGGACATACTTTAGCAGCCAATTGGCAACATTTAGACCAAAAGATTGACTTTTATTTTGTAAAGGGCCAATTAACTAACTTATTTAGAGCAATTGGTATCAAAGATGAAGATGTAGAATATCGCGCTGAACTGGTTCAAGGAATGCATCCAACTAGAACTGCCGGCATTTATATTAATGATCAATACGTTGGTCTAATTGGAATGTTAGCACATGCTGTTACTACACTTGACAAAGCATTACGTGGCAGTGAGATATATGTTTATGAAATTGATTTAGATGCAATTGTTTCTATGCTTCATAAAGGTATGAAAGCTAAGGCTGCTCCGAAATTCCCAGCTATTGAGCGAGATTTATCTCTATTAGTACCTAATGATGTAACTAATGCACAAATTGAAGCTCAAATTAAGTTAAATGGAGGTAAATATCTTTACGATATTCGAGTAATCGATGTTTATGCCGGAAGTCAAATTGAATCAGGTCATAAATCAATCTCTTACTCATTAACTTTCTTAAATGAAAAAGACACATTAACTGATGAAGTTGTAGCTACAGCAATGGAAAAAATTGAAGCAGATCTGAAAGAAAGTCTAAAGATTAAAGTTCGTTAATTCTTTTCTGGGGAGCTTTGCTATAATTGTCTTAGATTTTTGTGATTTTCGGAGGAAAAGCATTTGCTAAATCAAGACAAAAAGAAAGATCATGAGTTAGAGGAACAGGCATCTAAAAAGGTTACTCGTTGGATCCTTAGTGGGCTAGGAGCGATTTTAGTTTTAGTTGTCTTGATTGGAGGCTGTTACGTAGGATACGCAATTCAACCAGCCAATCGACATGATGAAGATGTTGTTAGTGTTCATATTCCTGCGGGAGCAACTAATAGTCAAATTGCTCAAATTTTACAAGAGAAAAAGATTATTAGAAATGCGGCCGTTTTCAACTTCTGGTTAAAGAGTCATAGTGTGACAAATTTTCAAGCAGGGAATTTTTATTTATCACCTTCAATGCATAACAAAGAGATTGTGAGCCAATTGCAAGGTGGAGGTGGTCGTCCAGTTGTTGGTCATGTTCTAATAAAAGAAGGACAAACAATTGATAGTATTGCTACTACAGTTGGCAAGAATACCAAGTATAGTCGACAAGATTTCTTAAAGCTAATGAAAGATAAGAGCTTTATGAAGAGTTTGGAGAAGCAATATCCTAAACTTTTAACTAGTTCTATGAACAGTAAGGATGTTCGCTATCATTTAGAAGGATATCTCTTCCCAGCAAAATATGATGTTTATCAAGGAGCTTCGTTAAAAGAATTAGTTAACCAAATGGTTGATAAGACTGATCAAGTTTTGCAACCATACTATAGTTCAATTAAGAAGAAGCACTTAACAGTACAGGAAGTTTTAACTTTAGCTTCATTAGTAGAACGTGAAGGTGTTAAAACTAAAGATAGGCGTATGATTGCTGGAGTATTCTTTAACAGACTTAAAGCTAATATGCCACTTCAGTCAGATATTTCAGTAATGTATGCATTGAATAAGCATAAACATTCTTTATCACTAAAGGATATTAAAGTAAAATCACCATATAACTTATATGTTCATAAAGGATATGGACCTGGACCATTTAACAATCCGAGTCTAGATTCAATTAGTGCCGTATTGAACCCAATTAAGTCTAACTATCTCTACTTTGTTGCAAACCTTAAGACTGGTAAGGTTTACTACAACGAAAACTATGATGAACATTTGAAACGAAATAGTAGTTTAGGCCAGTAAAAATGGTTGACTTTTTTAGGTAGAAAACATAAGCTGATTGGTGCAAAGAAAAACAGGTATAGGTAAGGAGAATTTTTAGTATGGCAGAAAAAGTTTATCCAATGACTGCTGAAGGTAAGGAAAAACTTCAGAAGGAATTAAAAAACTTAAAATTAGTAAAACGTCCAGAAGTTATTGAACGAATTAAGGTTGCTAGATCATTCGGTGACTTATCAGAAAACTCAGAGTATGATGCAGCAAAAGATGAACAAAGTGCTGTAGAACAACGTATTGTTCAAATTGAACAAATGCTTAAGTATGCACAAGTTGTTGATGCAGATAGTGTTGATCCTAATGAAGTTTCTATTGGTAAAACTGTTACTTACACTGAAGTAGGTACTGATGATCCAGAAACCTATACTATTGTTGGATCTGATGAATCTGATCCGCTTAATGGAAAAATTTCTAATGATTCACCAATTGCTCAAGCTTTACTTGGTAAGAAGAAGGGTGAAAAAGTAACTGTCAACACCCCAGGTGGAACTTTTGATGTTACTATCAATGACGTTAAGACATTGAACTAATTTAAATAATTTATCTAAAAAAAGGGATTAACTTACGTAAAAGCTAGTAAGTTAATCCCTTTTTGGTTTAAAAATAAATAAAATTATGGTTGATATAATCGAAATTATAAGACCAATTAAGAAAGCAATTGGTACATAAACTAAAGTAAGGTGATGGGTACCTTTTTTTATAGGTGCACTTAAAAATGTTTGGGCAAATTTTTGGGTTTGCAAAAGTTTACCATTGTCAAAAATTAGCCAATTTTTTGAATAAGGAATGGTAGAATTTAAAGTTTCATTTTTTTGTGCAGTGTAATTAAGTTTTAAAGAAATAGGACTTGTTTGATGAGTTACGGGCTGTTTTTGATTGAATTTACGGATAATTTTGTTAAATTCATCTTCTTTAAATTGAAGAACTCTAATACCATTTAAATTGATATTTTCAGTGTTTAGATTGAAAATAATTTTAATGGGAGTATTTTTTGAATAATATCCAATATTTAGTAATTTACTTGAAATACCTAAATCATCATTGTTAAGTTGGTGATTATTAACAATAATAGAAGTGACATTAGTAGTTAAGTTTGAGGGAAGCTCGAGATAATAAGCTCCCTTTTTAAATGAGAAAATATTAAAGGTTATTGTAGCAGTTTTATTTTTATCAATCTTTTTATATTCATTGGTATTCTTACTATGCTTAGTGTTTTTTAGTTTACTTGGATTTGTTAGATATAAACTATTGAAAAGATTAAGTTTTTGACCGACGATGCTGCTAAAGAGATTATTTTGATTTGTAGCAGGCATATTATTATAGAAGGTGATTTTCTGATGGGTATTTGAAATGAAAATAAGTGGTAAAGCAGATGAATTTTTTCTAATTTGTAATTGTTTAAAACTTTTAACGACTGTATTTGTAACTAAATCTGGTCGATAAAAAGCACTCGTAAATACAACTTGTTCTTTTTCAGGTAGATTACGCCTATTCTTAATGGGAACAATATTATATTTGATGCCTAAAAAACTATCGGATAAGGGCGTAGCGAAATTATTGGTAAAAGAATTATCATTGTTTTCTAGCCCAAGATAATCTACTAAGTTAATAGCTGCACGATCAGAAATAGAATTAAAGTTGCTAACCCCATAATAATTATTACTGAATGGGTCGTCATCGGAACGAATAAATGTCTTTTCTGTGCGATATAAGCCAGAGTCATATTTATGTAAATAGGTTGTAGTTTGAGAAACATTACTAGTGAAATTAGCATAATCAAAGTTTTTTTGATAAGAGATATTATCTAAACTTGCTAACAGATTAATACTTACCTCCAATCCTACTATTCCAAAAAAGATTACTGGGATCCACTTATAGTTAAAAAATAAAATTGTGAGTAAACTACATAAAAGAAAAAGGATAGTAAGAATAATATTAGTTTGATTCAAAAATTCTTTTTGATGGATATTTAATAAAAGAAAGATACTTAAGCTAATTACTAAAAGTAAGGCAACTATTTTACTAGTGATATTAAATTTGTGTGTATGTGTAATCACTTGAACACCAAGATAGATTGCATAGAAAGAGAAGATAAAGCTAAAGCGTGCTGGATACCAAACGGGATACTGACCTAAATGCCATAACAGAACTAGTGGGTTAAAGCTAAAAGATAGGAATATAAATAATAGTAAAATAGCTGATGTAAATTTTTCTTTTAGGGAAAAATGTTGATTGATAAAGTAAAGGAGGCACAGCAGAGTAAAAATACTAGTTAGAAAAATGTTAGGTAGTCCTTTTTCCATCTCAGTAAAATTAAATGCGCCAACTACTAATTTATCAAGGGCTTGATATGGTGCAAATTGAAAACCTAGCGAAAGGGTAGTGTCGGAGTTAATTTTTCCATTTAATATTTCAAAAAAGGCTGGTAATAATACAAAAGCACCTAGGGTAGTTCCTAAGAGACTCTTAGTGAAATAGTGGAAAATAATTTTGTTTGAGAAAGAATGGTTAATTAGAGCAGTAATAAAATAAAGTAAGCCAAAAAATAGCACCATGAAGCCAGTATAAAAATTAGTTAACCATAGTAAGAAAGTGATCATGGTAAGATAAAAATAGTGTTTCCTTTGTTCAAATAATTTATCAATTGCGTCTAGTAAAAGAGGTAATAAAATTAGACTGTCGAGCCACATGAGATTTAAATTATAGCTAACAACAAAACCACTTAGTGCAAAAGCAAGACTAGCGGCTAAAGCAAAAATTTTATTATCACCCTTGAAGAATTTCTGAAAATAAAAGAAGCTACTTAAACCAATAGCGCCGACTTTTAGACTAATAATTAAAAGAATAGCTATTGGTAAAGATGAACTTGAAAAAAGTAATAGTAGAAGATTAAAAGGACTATTTAAATAATAGGCACTAGTTCCAATAAACGAACTTCCTAGACCATTACTGAATGTAAAAATAAAGTTTAAAGGATTAGAGAGTAGATTATTTTTATAAAAAGAAAGAAAGTCAATATATTGTTGACCTAGATCAACGGTTAAAATTTCCTGGCCTCGATATAGAAAATAGCTTGCAAAGATGCAGGTGGGCAATAAAAAAGAAAGCCAATATAGATATTTATTTTTTAAATGTGTTTTAACTTTGTTGATAATCATTGATAAATACCCTACTTCTTAAGAATATATAATTATTACGATTTTCACTGGGAGAAAAATAGAATTTAGATGCATTTTTTGCTAAAATCAATTCTAGTTTAGTGAGGTTAGAATTTTGAATTATTTAAAACAGAGTAAAGGTTCGAATAGAAATTCCACTTCGACGCCCCTAAGAATGAAAATTATTTTGGGCGTCATTTTAGTTTTATTTTTATTATTAATTGGTCAATTGGCCTATTTACAGCTTTTTTACGGTGGACGTTTTCAAGCGGAGGTACAGAAAACCGACCAAAAGATTGTATCAAATAATGTGCCACGTGGTGTGATGTATGATAGCAGCGGTAAAGTTTTGGTAGGTAATAAAGCTAATAACGCAATTACTTATACCAAAAATTCTAGCATTACGTCTAGTCAAATATATAAAATTTCTAATCGCTTAAGTCAATATATAACACTTGATGATGAAGAACCTACCCAAAGACAGCTTTATGATTATTATTTAGCTAACAGTAAAATATCAGAAAAGGAAACAGCTAAGCTGCCTCGATCTGAACATTATGACAGTAATGGGGATGCTTTAAGTTCAAGTCAAATCTATAATAATGTCTTAAGGCGTGTTGAAAAGCAAGATATCCATTTTACTAAACGTCAAAAAACAGCTGCTTTAATTTTTAATAAGATTTCTGGGGCATACACTTTATCTACTATCTATATTAAAAATAAAGGTCTAACTGATAGAGAAATGGCATTAGTTGGAGAGCACCTATCTGAATTGCCAGGTGTAGGTATTGGAACTGACTGGTCCAGAAGCTATCCAAATGGAAAATCTATTAAAAGTATTATTGGTTCGGTTTCTTCAGAAAAAGCTGGTTTACCAAGTGATAACTTGCAGTACTATTTAACACAAGGTTATTCACGAAATGACCGTGTAGGTACAAGTTACTTAGAAGAAAAGTATGAACCACTTCTGAAAGGAACTAAGTCTAAGTCACAGGTAGTTAAGAAGTCCGGAGATGGTGTTGAACAAACTAAGACTGTCTATAAAGGACAAAGTGGTGCCAGTTTGATTTTGACAATGAATGCTAAATATCAACAACAAGTAGAAGATGCACTGAAGAAGCAATATGCGGCTGCTAAAGCTGCAGGTGCTACGCAGTATTCTAATGGTGCCTATGCAGTAGCGATGAATCCAAAGACTGGAGCACTTTTAGCGATTGCAGGTATTGATCATAATGCAAAGACTAATAAAGATACTGATGATGCGTTAGGTGTAATTAATAAATCCTTTGTTATGGGGTCTGCAGTTAAAGGTGCAACTGTTGCGGGTGGATTAATGAATGGTGTTATTACACCAACTAATAACGTAATGCCCGATACGCCAATTTACTTGCCAGGTTCTCCAATTAAGAAATCTCTTTACCCAGTTGGTACATTTGGTAGTCTTGATGCCCCAACAGCCCTTGAAGTATCAAGTAATATTTACATGATGCGATTGGCTTTAAGATGGGTAAATGCTAAATATACTCCACATAGTTTTATCTCAATGCCTTCAGATGCATTTACTAAATTGAGACGTAATTTTGCAATGTTTGGTTTGGGGCAAAAAACTGGTGTAGACCTTCCTGGAGAAGTTTCAGGTATTCAAGGTCGCTCATATAACTCAGCTGGTCAATTGCTTACAGGTTCTGTTCTTGACTTGTCTTATGGAAACTATGATGCTTATACACCAATTCAATTAGTACAATATATTTCAACTATTGCTAATGGTGGTTATCGTATGCGCCCATATTTAGTTCAATCAGTTGGTGAGACTAATTCGCAAGGTAATAAAGTATCAATTCTTCATAACACTAAGCCACAGGTTCAGATGCGTATTCCTTGGACGCAGGATCAACTTGATGTTATTCATCAAGGGATGTACCGCGTTGTTCATGGTACTAATTCATGGGGAACGGCACATTCATTAAAGAATGTTAAGCCTTCGATTTCTGGTAAGACTGGTACTGCTCAGACTTTTTACTATGATGAAGATAATCCAGGTAATCCGAATGCACCAGAAGTTATTAACGCTACTTTTGTTGGTTATGCCCCATCAAAAGATCCTGAAATTGCTGTGGCTGTAGTATTTCCAGGACTTGACCCAGAAAAAGAAGGTTCATATACTTTGCAAGTGGCTAAGGCAATGGTTGAAGACTACTTCAAACTTAATAAATAGAAAAGTACTGGTAAAAGTGCGGAAAACATGGTATAGTTTAACAGTTAACTAAATAAGTAGGTGGTGGAAAACATGGCAGAACATATTATCCTTGAATGCACCGAATGTGGCGATAGAAGTTACTTATCTGAAAAGAATAAGCGTAAGCATCCGGAACGTTTAGCTTTAAAGAAGTATTGCCCAGTTGAAAGAAAGGTAACACTTCACCGCGAAACTAAGTAATCAAAGCAACAGGCAATTCCTGTTGTTTTTTTGTATCTAATAATATTTTATCTAATGAATTTAATTAATAAAAAAGATTTACGAAATTTACAAATAAGAAAACTGACTGAATTTGGAAAAACTCAGCAAAAACAATTAGAAGATGGAATCTTAAAAGAAAAGCTACTTAAAAGCCGACTATTACATCAAGCAGAGAATGTTGGTATTTCTATTTCAATGGCTCTAGAAGTGGATACAGCTCCTATTATTGCTGCTCTATGGGAAATGAAAAAGAAAGTATATATTCCACGTTGTTTACCAAAAAGAAAAATGGAATTTACACTCTATAATAAAAATACTTTCTTAGAAAAAACTAAGTTTGGGGTTTTAGAAAATCACGATCCAAAAGCTGAGGTAAAAAATGATTTAGATTTAATAATCGTACCAGGATTAGCTTATGGATTAGATAAAAATAGTCGGCTTGGTTTTGGTGGTGGGTATTATGATCGTTTTTTAAAGAAATATCCTACTCAAACTCTTAGTTTGGTTAATTCCATTCAGGCTTTTGACCAAACAAAATGGAAAATTGAGGATCATGATATTCCAATAGAAAATCTTATTTTAAGTAAATGAAGGGGATGATGGATAATGCAAAAGTTGAATACTAATCGATTTTCTAGCACTTTTGTTACAAATGCGATTTTAATTGTACTCTTTGTTGTTTTCATAATCGAAACAATAATGTGCGGCTCGACTAATATTAATACCCTAGTTCGACTTGGAGCAATGAATAATCAACTTGTTACTGTTGAACATCAATGGTGGCGTCTGTTTACAGCGCAATTTTTGCATATCGGCTGGTTACATATCGCATCTAATGCAGTAATGATTTATTATATGGGTCAATTTATGGAACCACTTTTAGGTCACTGGCGATTCTTAACAGTTTATTTATTGTCAGGGATTGGTGGAAATCTGTTAAGTTATGCATATGGGAGCGATTCGGTAGTCAGTGCCGGTGCTTCTACAGCTTTATTTGGACTTTTTGGTGTAGTAATTGCTCTTTATTTAGCCAATCGAGCAATTCCAGCAATTAATTATTTGGGAAGACAAGCTTTAGCATTAGCTATCATTAACTTAGCGCTTGATTTATTTGCAAGTCATATTGATATCTTAGGCCATCTCGGTGGATTAATATCTGGTTTTCTTTTAGGAATAATTTTTGGTAGTGCCCATTTGAGACAATATCATCACAAGTTAAGAGTTATTGCAGCAGTAGTAGCAATTATTTATGTTGTCTTCTGTTTACATCAGGGAATAGTGATTAATAATTAATAATGAAAAATTTACATGATGTTCAAAAGCTATTAAAAAAGTTTAATATTATTGTTTATGTTGGTAAACGTAAGTGGGACATAGAACTAATGGGAATTGAACTGGATAATTTATATCATGCAGGTGTAGTTTCTAAGAAAGAATACATGAACGCAAAGTTGATTTTAAGTCACGAACATGAAATTGAAGAAGAAAAGGAAACTAGCGCAAAAGATAGTAATGGATTATCATAGTACTATAGAAATTCTTATATAGGGGTAAGTAATTAATGAATATTTTTGGGATTATCAACATTATCTTAATCATCATTATTTTGGCTTTTGCTTTGAGTTGGCTTTGGACATGGATCCAATCAAAGAGAGTCGGTGGTGCATTAACTAATGAAGAATTTGAAAAGGGAAAGCGAAAAGCACAAATTATTGATGTACGCGAAAAAAATCCTTTTAAAAAAGAACATATTCTAGGAGCACGTAATATTCCTTATACAATGTTCAAATATCAATATCAAGAAATTCGTCCAGATTTACCAGTTTATCTTTATTCTGATTCAAATGCCTTGACGGTAAGAGCAGCCCGCTTTTTACAAAAGAAGGGCTATGAAAAGATATACTGGTTAAAAGACGGTTTTGAAAAATGGGATGGTCAAACTAAGGCCTCTAAATATTAAAAGAGAGATCAACACCTTTTTACAGTGATTAATCTCTCTTTTTTATTTAGCCTTGGTGAGATGAGTAGCTCTTTCTGTTGGCTTTAATTCTATTTTGTTCAATTCTGTCAGCTTCTTTTTGCTCAGGTTCTACTACCTTTTTCTTGTAAGTAGCAAGTCCTGCTGCAAGTGCACCAACAGTTGCTAAAACACCAGTTACAACACCGGCACCGAAATTCTTTGCCATACAAATGCCTCCCTAAAAAATATTTATCACTTCAAATTTTAGCAATAATTCTTAATTCAATAAAGACTTTTGCTATATTAACTCTGAAGAAAGAGGAGATTTTTGTTAGAATTGATACCAAGAAAATAAGAGGATTTTATATGCAAAAAATTATTGTACTAATTGGCCCAACTGGAATCGGAAAAACAGACCTAGCCTTAGATTTAGCTCCAAAAATTAATGCAGAAATTATTTCGGGTGATTCAATGCAAATCTATCAAGAGGTAAGCATCGGTACGGCTAAGCCAACAGATGAAGAACT
This sequence comes from Lactobacillus sp. UMNPBX19, assembly GCF_002553805.1. Taxonomy (NCBI): domain Bacteria; kingdom Bacillati; phylum Bacillota; class Bacilli; order Lactobacillales; family Lactobacillaceae; genus Lactobacillus; species Lactobacillus sp. UMNPBX19. The sequence continues at coordinate 61,306 of NZ_PCYR01000005.1, read as the reverse complement.
AAAACGAGTAAAACACTATTTAATTAATCAACGTTCAATTTTTGAAGAATATTCCGTTAAAGATTTTGTTGTTGAAGGTACCAAAGCAGTAGATAGAATTGTGGCAGACCGGGCCATTCCATTAGTTGTTGGTGGAACAGGCTTTTATATTAATGCCTTGGTCAACCAGCTTCAACTGGGTGAGCCAGGGGAGTATCAAACAAGCGTTGATCCACAATGGGAAGAATATCTAAAAGAGAATGGAGAAAATAAATTGTGGGATCTTCTTCAAGTGAAAGATCCAGCCGCAGCAGAAAAAATTGCGCCGCAAAATAGTCGTCGTACTCTTAGAGCATTAACAGTAATTAGTAGAACCGGTAAATTGTTTAGTGAACAACAACGAAAGATTAATCCGCGATATGATGCTCTAATTCTTGGATTAAATAGTGATCGAGAAGAAGTCTATCAGAGAATAAATATGCGTGTAGATAAAATGATGGAGCATGGTTTACTCCAAGAAGCAAAGTTTATCTATGAAAATAGGTCTCGTGAACATCAGATAATTCAAGCTATTGGATATAAAGAATTCTTTCCCTATTTTTCTGGAGAAAAGACTTTAGATGAATGTGTGAATAAACTAAAACAAGCTTCTCGAAAATATGCTAAACGTCAATTGACATATTTCAAACACCAATTACCTGTTGTTTGGCTTGATCCTTTGCAAGATAAAAAAGTATCTGAAAAGGCTCTTAGAAAAATAAATGAATTTTTAAACAAATAAAAAATTTATGGTTATAATAGTGTATTATTAGTATTCTTTATAACAATTAATTTAAAATATAGCTAAAGAAATATTAATATTTATTGACGAGACCAATTTGGTCTGCTATTGTATTCAATGTGCATAAGCACAAGTAGTGAATAGATTTTTGAGGACTATACCACTTTTGAAATTGGACTATAGTTCTTTAGAATAGGTGTGTACAATGAGTAAAACTATTACTGCAGAAGATATTAAAAAGAGTGTTAAAGATAACGATGTTCGTTTTCTAAGATTAGCCTTTACCGATATTAACGGAACATCTAAAGCCGTTGAAGTTCCAACTAGCCAATTGGATAAAGTTTTAACTAATGATATTCGTTTTGACGGTTCTTCAATTGATGGCTTTGTTCGTCTAGAGGAAAGTGACATGGTTTTATACCCAGACTTTTCTACTTGGGCAGTTTTGCCGTGGGGAGATGAAAAGGGTGGAAAGATCGGTCGCTTAGTATGTTCAGTTCACAAGACAAATGGTGAACCTTTCGAAGGTGACCCAAGAAACAACTTAAAGCGTGTGCTTAAAGAAATGGAAGAAATGGGCTTCTCAGATTTCGATATTGGTTTTGAAGCTGAATTCCACCTCTTCAAACTAGGTGAAGATGGTAATTGGACTACTGAAGTTCCAGATCACGCATCATACTTTGACATGACTTCAGATGATGAAGGTGCAAGATGTCGTCGTGATATTGTTGAAACTTTAGAAAATATTGGTTTTGAAGTTGAAGCAGCTCACCACGAAGTAGGTGACGGTCAACAAGAAATCGACTTTAGATTTGATGATGCTTTAACTACTGCTGACCGTGTTCAAACATTTAAGATGGTTGTTCGTGAAGTAGCAAGAAAGCATGGTTTGTATGCAACATTTATGGCTAAGCCTGTAGAAGGTCAAGCTGGAAATGGAATGCACACTAATATGTCTTTATTTAAAGATGGTAAAAACGTCTTCTATGATAAAGATGGTGAATTCCACTTATCAGATACAGCTCTTTATTTCTTAAATGGAATTTTGGAACATGCCCGTGCAATTACAGCAATTGGTAATCCAACTGTTAACTCATATAAACGTCTAATTCCTGGTTTTGAGGCTCCTGTTTATATTTCGTGGGCTTCTAAGAACCGTTCACCACTTGTTCGTATTCCAGATGCTGAAGAAATTAACACTCGTCTAGAAATGCGCTCAGCTGATCCAACTGCTAATCCATATCTTCTCCTTGCAGCTTGTTTAACTGCTGGACTAAATGGTATTAAAGAGGCTAAGAAGCCAATGGCTCCTATTACTTCTAATGTTTTTGAAATGTCTGAAGAAGAAAGAGCTAAGCGAGGTATTAAACCACTTCCATCTACTTTGCATAATGCTGTAAAAGCTTTTAAGGCTGACCCACTAATTCAAGAAGCTTTAGGTGAACATTTGACTCAAAGCTTTATTGATTCTAAGAACCTTGAATGGTCTAAATACACTCAATCAGTTTCTGATTGGGAAAGAGACCGTTACATGGGGTATTAATTAAGTAATATAAACTAAAAAGCCAGTTGATTTATTCAACTGGCTTTTTTGCTTAAAGTAAAAGTATGATAAAGTTAAAAGTGATAATGCTAGATAGGAGTAAAAAATTGAAACAGAAGCAATCAATTTATACTAAAGACGTTATTCTGGTTATGGCCGCGTCTTTCTTTTTTATGTTCTCAGTAATGTTTGTAACACCCTTGATTAATGGCTATGCAATCAGTTTAGGTGCTAGTGCGGTATTTGCCGGTGTGATAACAGGGATTATGAGTGTAGTTTCAATGTTCTTAAGACCGGTAGCTGGTAATTTAACTGACCGTTTTTCAAAGTATAGTTTGTCTTTTATTGGAGGAGTATTAATTTTAATTGGGGTGGCAGGCTACTGTTTTTCTCCTTCGGGAAATTGGCTCTTAATTTTTAGGTTAATTAATGGTACTGGTTTTGTGCTCGCAACAGTTTGTATGACTACATGGTTAGCATTTCTGGTTCCTCGGAGTCATGTTGGAGAAGCAATGGGATTTTATGGGTTGATGAATGCTCTAGCCATGGCTCTTGCACCAGCTTTAGCTATTAACTTGTATAAAATAATTGGCTATAAGTCAGCTCTTTGGCTCGCTGTACTTGCAGCACTATTAATGATTGTTTCTATTCAATTTGTTGGAAACCATGCTAAGCTTAAAATTACTAATAATAAAAATAAAAAAATAAAAATCATTCAAAAAGATGCTATTCCTGTAGCGTTATTAACTACTTTTTTTGCGATTCCATATTTTATTACACAAGCCGACATTGTAGTGTATGTTGAAAGACAGCATTTTTCAATTGCTGTAGGTTATTTTTTTGTAATTTATGCGATCGCCTTATTATTAATTAGAATTGGTTTAAAAAAGTATTTTGATTTAATTTGCTTTGGCTTTTGGTTCTGGCTAAGTTTAGTTGCGATGATTTTATTTTTAATTATTGCTACTTTTATGGTCAATAACTGGTTAATGGGATTAGCTGCAATTATGCTTTCGATTGGATATGGGGTTATTTACTCTGTTAATCAGTCTACCGCTTTGATGTTAGCTCCAATTGAAGAACAAGGGTTAGCTAGTTCGACTTTTTATTTGGGCCTTGATATAGGAATGGCAGCAGGTCCAATGATCGGTGGTGTGACTGCTCAAAATCTAGCTCCAGACTACTTTTACCCAGTTTTATTGGTTATTGTGCCAATTATTTTAATTATTTACTTTATATATCGTAAGAAATTAAATGGTGCCTTAAATCACCGTTAGTAAGGAGAAAAATATGACTATTCCTTTTAAAGCTGTTGCGGTTGATATGGATGGAACATTTTTAAACGATCAAAGAAACTATGACCATGATTTGTTTGCTCAAGTTTTAAATAAATTAGAAAAAAGTAATATTCAATTTATTGTAGCTAGTGGTCGTCCATTTGCTCGTTTAAAAAATGACTTTTCTGAATTTATTGATCGCGTAGATTTCGTGACTGCTAATGGTTCTCGACTAATTGTTGAAGGAAAAGAAGTGGCTGTTGAAGGATTAACTAAAAAGCAGACCATTGATTTAATTAATTTTGTCCATCATACCTATGGAAGTATGGCGACAATGGCCTATGGCAGGGAGACAGCATATATTGGAACTGAAGCACCAGCAAAAGATAAAGAATTTTTGCAGTACTTCGCTAAAGAAAGTGTAGAAATCAGTGATTGGCAAGAGTTACCTGATGATACCTTTATTGAATTGACTTTTCATCATGATAGTAAAATAGCTGGAGAGATTGAGAAAAAATTTAATGAGCAATATGGGAATATTGTGACTACTTTTGCTTCAAATCCAGTAGCTATTGATGCTGTTAAACATGGGATTAATAAGGCAACTGGATTGAAAAAGTTACTGGCTTATTTTGAGTTGACAAGTGAAGATTTAATTGCTTTCGGTGATAGTGGTAATGATATTCCAATGCTAGATTTTGCAAAATATAGCTATGCAATGGAAAATGGGATGGCTATTGCAAAAGAACATGCAAAGTATTTGGCTCCTAGCAATAATGACAATGGAGTTTTGAGAGTTTTAAATGAATATTTAGATAAAAATTAGGGATGAGCAAAAAAGATGTAGATTTTTTCTACATCTTTTTTTGCTATCTTATAAAATATAAACCTGTCCCTTTACTAAGTTTATTTTGATACCAAAAATTTTACTTTTTTCGTTTGTATTCTTCGTACATACATAGATAGGAAGATGGTTAGACTTTAATTTGCCCAGTAAATGGTTAATTTGAGCAATTGTTTTAGTATTTTCTCCTGTATATAAAAGGCATCGATCTCCGTCAATTTGGACTTTACTGATTGGATCAATTACGCCATTTTTCTTATTTTGATAAAAAAATTGAAAATTAGGATGGAGATCAGAAATTAAAATTAAGAAATCATCTAAATACATAGATCTTTATCCTCTCTTGATTTCTATATTTTTTATAGATAATATAGATTATATTTTAGAACCGAGGTCTTCTAATGAAGCTGAAGAGTAAAAAAATAAAAATAGCTATTATCTCTATTTTAGCAGTTTGTGGTATTTTTTTAGCTGCAGGCCTATATTTCTATCAGGTTGCTGTTGTTCCAGGACATAAAACTTTTATTAACAATGATACTAAGCTAGTTAAAACTGACCCACTATACAAGGAAAAAAAGTGGTATCAAAATGTGCATAAACAAAAGTGGATTATGAAATCAGCAGATGATAATTTAAGGTTAGATGCAAATTATATTCCAGTAAATAATTCTAAAAAGACAGTTATTGTCCTGCACGGTTTTATGAATAATAAAGATACAATGGGAGCTTATGCTGCTATGTTTCACAAACTAGGCTACAATGTTCTATTACCGGATGCACGTGGTCATGGACAAAGTGAAGGAAACTATATTGGGTATGGTTGGCGTGAAAAAGTAGATGTTAAAAAATGGGCTGAAAAAGTTATTAAAAGGAATGGAAATAAGAGTCAGATTGCTATCTTTGGTGTAAGTATGGGTGGTGCTACAACAATGATGTCAAGTGGACTAAAAATGCCTAAACAAGTAAAAGCTTATATTGAGGATTGTGGCTACACTAATGTTAAGGATGAGATAGAACATGAAGCAGAAGACTTATATCATTTTCCGGCTTTTCCCCGTTTTCCTTTAGTTGAAGTTTTAAGTGGAATAACTAGAATTAGAGCAGGTTACTTTTTAAAAGATGCTAGTAGCGTAAAACAAGTTGCTAAAAATAAAAGACCAATATTGTTTATTCATGGTGCTAAAGATACTTTTGTACCAACACAGATGGTCTATCAAAACTATAAGGCAGCAAATGGTCCAAAAGAACTTTGGGTTGTTACCGGAGCTAAACACGCTAAATCATTTGCGACTCACCCGATTCAATATCAGGAAAAAGTAAATAAGTTTTTGAATAAGTATATGTAAAAGATTGCTAAGATTGTTTAGCAATCTTTTTTTAGAATTGATTAAAAAAAATTATACTTTATACATTTGATGAAGGTCGTGAGCTATCATGTTAATAGAATAATTTTTATTAAGAGGTGGAAGAGTGTTACAGGATGTTTATATAGTAGGAATGAATCGAATTCCTTTTGGTAAGTATCGTGGATTTTATAAGGATAAAAGTGCTGTTGACCTAGGAGTGTTAGCACTTAAGGGATTATTGAAAAAGAATATTGTTCCACAAAATAAAATAGATAGCATTTTGGTGGGAAATGTATTAAGTGCTGGGCTAGGTCAAAATGTCGCTCGACAAATAGCTTTAAAATCAGGTTTACCTGAATCTGTAGTGGGTACTAGCGTAGACGATGTTTGTGGTTCAAGTTTAAAGGCATTACGGTTTGCTCAAGGTCAAATGCTTCTAGGAGATTCTCAAATTGCAATTGCAGGTGGGGCAGAAAGTATGACAAATGCACCACTTTTACTTGATAAAAGTAAAAAGCATGATAAAAATCCAGCATACCAAGATAGTTTAATGATAGATGGAATTGGGGATGCTTATTCGAGAAAGCCAATGGGAATTACAGCTGAGAATGTAGCTGATAAATACCATATTACGCGTCAAGATATGGATGAATTTGCGCGTGATTCCCACGCCAAGGCTTATGCAGCTCAAGAGAACAACTGGTTTGAGGAAGAGTATGCACCAATTGAACTCGATGGTAATGTTCTTGATCATGATGAAACCATTCGACCAGATTCTAGTTTAGAAGCATTAGGGCAATTAAAACCTGTATTTAAAGAAAATGGACGAGTTACGGCTGGTAATTCTTCTCCGCTAACTGATGGTGCAAGTATGTTGTTATTATCTAATCAACAAAAATTAGATGAGTTAAATTTAACCCCATTAGCATACCTAGGTGCCTATGCAGAAATTGGCTGTGATCCTGCCTATATGGGCTATGCGCCATACTTTGCCATTAAAGAATTACTTACAAAAACTAATAGTACAATTGAAGATTACGATCTTATTGAAATTAATGAAGCTTTTGCAGCTCAAGCATATGCTGTAGCCCGTGATCTAAATATTCCAAAAGAAAAATTAAATATCGCTGGAGGAGCAATTAGTTTAGGACATCCGCTTGGTGCAACCGGTACGCGCTTGGTAATGAGTGCAGTAAATGGTTTGCGCAAAATTAATGGTCGAAGAGCAATTGTATCTCTATGTATCGGCGGTGGCCAAGGAATCGCATATGAAATTAGAAGAATCATCTAAAAAGAAATTTTATCAATGGCTGCCAGAGGAAAGAAGAGCCTTTTTAACCGAAAAAGGAATTAAACTAAGTGAGATTGATTCTGAAACTTTGGAAAGACTAGATAAACTTAGTGAAAATGTAATTGGTCAAGTCCGTCTTCCTCTTGGTGTGCTTCCCAAGTTAATAGTTAACGGGAAAGATTATCAAGTACCAATGGCCGTAGAAGAACCATCCGTTGTTGCAGCAGCAAACCATGCAGCTAAAATTTTTAATCAAAATGGTGGAGCAGTAGCTGATAGTAAACGAAATGGAATATATGGTCAAATTGTTTTAGAGGTAACCGATAATTTTGATTTAACTAAGTTTACTACTGAATTTTCTCAATTAATTAGATTAGCTAATAAAAAATTCGTTAGCTTAGTTAAGCATGGTGGAGGAGTTCGTAAAATTGAAGCTTCTCAAAAAGAAAATTTAGTTTTTCTTAGAGTTTTGGTTGACCCAGCAGAAGCTATGGGAGCTAATAAGACAAATGCTATTTTAGAATTTTTAGGAAATGAATTAGAGAAGCAGCCAGATATTGAACAAACTCTGTATGCAATTTTGTCTAATTATCCTACGCAATTGACTAGTGCTAAAGTAAGTCTTTCAATTGACAGTGTAGGAGGATTAAAAGTTGCTAAAAAGATAGCTTTATTAAGTAAAATAGGACAAGCAGATATTTACCGGGCAGTGACTAATAATAAAGGAATTATGAATGGTATTGATAGTGTATTAGTTGCAACTGGTAATGATTATCGCGGAGTTGAAGCAGCAACTGCTGTTTGGGCTAATAAAAATGGTGCCTATACATCTTTGAGTAAGTGGAAAATTGAAGAAGATAGATTAGTGGGGACTGTAACAGTTCCCTTAGCAATAGGTGTAGTAGGTGGTTCAATTAAGGCTCGTCGAGACATTCAGCAAAGCTTTAGTTTATTAGGTAATATATCTGCCAAGCAACTAGCAGAAGTTATTGCGACCACAGGCTTAGCAAATAACTTTTCAGCTCTTTTAGCAATTTCTACTAAGGGAATTCAAGCTGGGCATATGAAATTGCAGGCGAGAAATTTAGTAGCAACCTTAAAAGCTAGTAAAGGTGAAAAAGCAATAGTTTTAAAAAAATTGCAGGAAAGTAAAAAATATACTCAAGAAGCAGCTTTTGAATTTTTAAACAAAATAAGAAAGGATCAAAAATAAGATGAAGGTTGGAATTGATCAAATTGGATATTTTACTCCAAATAAGTATGTTGATATGGTGGATTTAGCCCATGCTAGGAATCAAGATCCAAATAAATTTTTAATTGGAATTGGACAGAAAAAAATGAGCGTTGCAGATCCAACTCAAGATGCAGTTTCAATGGGAATTAATGCAACTCTACGCTATATCGATAAGATTGATAAATCAAAAGTAGGACTTTTGATTTTTGGTACTGAAAGTAGTGTGGATCAATCTAAATCTGGTTCTTTATTTGTAAAATCGGCATTAGGGTTAGATCCTACTGTGAGAGCTTTTGAAGTTAAGGAAGCATGTTTTGGCTTAACTGCTGGCTTAATGATTGCCCAAGATTTTGTACGACTTCATCCTGATCAAACTGCTATTGTTATCGGCAGTGATATTGCTCGCTATGGGGTTAATACTGCTGGTGAAGTTACTCAAGGAGCTGGCAGTGTTAGTTTATTAATTTCTAATAATCCAAGACTTTTAGAATTAAATGAAGGCCATAGTGCTTATAGTGAGGATATCAATGATTTCTGGCGGCCTAACTATTCTAAAACAGCCAAGGTAGATGGAAAGTATTCTACTCAAGTTTACTTAGACTTTTTCAAACATACTTTTTCTGCTTACAAAGAACAAAAGAATCTTGAAACAAAAGATTTTGCTGCTATTGTCTACCACTTACCTTTTACTAAGATGGGATTAAAGGCAAATAGATTAGCTGTTGAGGGAACGGATGAAGAAACAAATGCCCGTTTAATGGACAGCTTTACTGCAGCTAAAGAATTGAATGCAAATGTAGGTAATATTTACACTGGATCGTTATACTTGAGTCTACTTAGTTTACTTGAAAACGGTAGGTTAAAAGCTGGAGACTTAGTCGGTCTATTTTCTTATGGTTCAGGTGCAATGGCTGAATTTTATTCCGCAAATGTAGTTGAAGGCTATGAAAAACAACTTGATAAGGTTGGAGATAAAGCTTTATTAGATAATCGAAGCAAGCTTAGTGTTGCCGAATATGAGGAAATCTTTTCTGCAGGTTTGGAAGATCCAGAAAATAATGTTGAGCTTATCAGTGATGAAGAAACTGGTAGATATTATTTTGCTGGTGTTCGTAATGATATCCGCCAATATCAAGTTAAATAACTTGTATTCGCTTACATAGTTGCTATAATAAGATGTGTGGATAGGTAGAATAATATTGTAAATAGTTTTTATCTCCAGATTGTAGTGTTTTAAAGACAAGATTCTCTTAGTAAGATCAAATAGTCGTTATTCAATACAGATGCAAACAAGTGATGTTGATCAAGTCATAATATCAAACCCAGATACTGACGTTATGGCGCTAGATAGTATTTACCTCATCCACTTGAAAAAAGGTTGTAGACTAGGCAGTCTACAACCTTTTTTATAAGCACAAAAAAAGCAGTCACATCGACTGCTTAAATTAATATAATTACTTATTTTTTCTTAAAACTAGTTTGGTAACGCCTTCCCAACGTGGTGTTTGTGGCATCATATCAACCGGTTGAATTACCCTAACATCATAAGCTTCACTTAGAAGAACTAAATCTTTTGCAAGAGTAGCTGGGTTACAAGAAACATAAACAAAGGTTTCAGGTTTTACTTCAAGTAGAGTTTTAATTAACTTTTTGCTTAATCCCGTACGTGGTGGGTCGACAATTAATGCATTAATTGGAACACCTTGATTTTTTAATTCTGGAAGTAATTTTTCTACATTTCCTTGAATATATTCCGCATTTCTTACATGATTTAAGCGGCAGTTTTCTTGAGCATCGATTACGGCTTCAGGAATGGATTCAATTCCAATAACCTGTCTTACTTGATCGCTAGCTAAGATTCCTAAAGTACCAACGCCCGCATAAGCATCGATCAAAGTTTGATCAGGAGTTAAGTCAAGATATTTAAGGGCTTCTGAGTAAAGAGTAGTAGTTTGTTCAGGGTTAAGCTGGAAAAATGCGCGTGGTGAAAGCTTAAATTTTTTACCTAGTATTTCTTCTGTAATATGTGACTTTCCGAATAATTTAATAGTTTTATTGCCCCAAACTTGAGGATTTTGCCATTGAGTTTCATTTTGGAAAACGGAAACTACATTCGGAAGTTTCATAATATGACTAGCAAGTAACTTGAGATCTTTAATTTTTTTACCAATTGTAATTAAAGTTACCTGAATTTCACCAGTAGCATTGCTTTGACGAACGGCAATGGTTTTAATTCCATCGGTATGACGTCTAAAGTCGGCAATTCGGATGTGAAGTTTATCGATTAGTTTCTTAATTTCACGTTCTACTTTTTGAGTCTCTTTTGTTTGAGTAGGCATATCAGGCAGGTCAATAAGACGACGGGAATTAGGAGCATAGAGACCAAGTTTACTCTTCCCCTTATTAAATTCAATTTGATATTGAGCTTTATTTCGATAATTCCAAGCGTTTGGTGCAGGAATTGTCTTTTTGACTTTATATTTAATATAGTCTCTTGGATGATATTTTCTAAGCGATTCTAGAATTAGGTGCTGTTTAAATTCAAGTTGTTTTAGATAAGAAAGGTGTGCGAGTTCTAGCCCACCAACTGCAGGATCAACTCCTTTAGGAAAGGTAACTCTGTCAGGAGATTTTTCTTTAATTCTTACTAATTCACCTTCCAGATAGTGTGGATGGCGATCAACTATCTTAGCAACAACTATCTCATTTGGAAGCGCACCAGGAATAAAAATAATTTTCTTTTTATAGTATCCAATACCTTCGCCATTAATACCCAAGCGTTTAATAGTGATGATAATATTTTTTTCTTGTTTGTTTTTAGTAAATTTTGTCAAAATAAGGCCCTCATTTCGATTGATTCATGAAAAAAGTGTCACAATAAGCATAAGCGTTATTTTCAAGTGATACAAGTATTTAATTTATTATAATATAGAAGAAATAAAAAAATTAAGAAGGTGTGATAATGCCAATTATTACTAAGATTAGTACGCAAAAGCGGCAGGGACGCTATAATATTTTTATTGATAACGAATATGCCTTCAGTGTCAGTGAAAGAACATTAGCTGAAAAAAGACTGTTAAAAGGAACTGAACTAAGACTTGAAGATATTGAAAAAATAAAAAAAGCTGAAGCAGATAGTCATGCGCTCCAGCTAGCTATGTCTTATTTAAGCTATCAGCCGCGTAGTGTATATGAAGTTTTAACTTATTTAAATAAGCAGGGGATTAGTCCAGAAGCTAGTCAAAGTGCTATAGAAAACTTAATAGAATTAAATTATCTTGATGATAATAATTTTGCACGCTTATTTATCCAGAATAACCTTAGAGTAGGAAAAGATGGCCCAAGATCAATTAGTAGTAAATTAAAACAAAAAGGTGTAGCTAACGATATTATTCAGGATTCTCTTTATGAAATAGATGATGAAGAATGGATAGAAGCTGGTATGCGCTTAATACATTCAATTGGTCATCAAGTAGGAAAAATGTCGTATAAAGAAATTAAGCAAAAAGCGCTAAAAAAACTACAAACACATGGTTTTAACCAAGAGCTAGGAGAACTTGTAGTTGATCAGTTAGACTTAGAAAGTACAGAAGATGATCAACTAGAGGCTTTGAAAAAACAAGGAATTAAAGCTTGGCGTCGTTATCGAAGAGATGATGACTTTAAGAGACGACAGAAAGTTAAAAGATACTTATTTCAACATGGTTTTTCCAGTGGAGAGATTGATATTTTTTTAAGTGGTGAAGTAGTAAATTTAGAAGAAATAGATGAATATTAATTTGCTGGTATAATATTTAGTTAGGAGGCGAATATCATGGAGATGCCTCGTGAAGGCGATTATATCGCAATACAAAGTTATAAACATAATGGTACGCTACACCGAAATTGGCGTGACACTATGGTAGTTAAAACAGAACAAAATATTATTATTGGCGTTAATGATCGGACTTTAATTACCGAAGAAGACGGTAGAAAATGGATTAGTCGTGAACCAGCAATTGTTTATTTTCATCGTAAACTTTGGTTTAATGTGATAGCAATGCTTAGGCCAGATGGTGTTGCATACTACGCAAATTTAGCTAGTCCATTTATTTTAGATCGAGAAGCATTAAAATATATCGACTATGATCTAGATATTAAAGTTTTTCCAGATGGAGAAAAAAGACTTCTAGACGCCGATGAGTATGCAATGAACAAAAAACGCTGGCATTATAGCGAAGAGATTGATAGTATTTTGCGTAGTACTAGTTTTGAATTATTAGATTGGATTGATCAAAAGAAGGGACCGTTTGCTAAAAAGTTTGTACAAATTTGGTATGAACGCTATAACCAATTACGTCCTGACTTAGATCGAAGCTTTTTTAAGGGGAGAAAAAATGAAGAAAGAAAAATACTCGGCACATAACTTTATCGGTAAGGTTTTTATGCCAAATCAAATTGACGAAAATAAGACATATACAACCGCTATTCAAGAGATGGAAAATGATCCTGTATTCCAAAAGTTTATCAAAGACAATGGGTATGAAAATGAACGAGCAAGCTTGGTGGTATTTGGACCAGAAAACTTTATGTTTTGGTATGGAATCTTGGCTGATGACAAACAAATGCCTGTTGCAGGATTAAATAAATTTGAATTACCTGCTTCAGAAATTGCAGAAATTGATACACCAGATAGTAATTTAGCTTTCTTTAGCCAACCTTTAAATTTTGTTATTCCTACTTTTTTAGATAAATTGTCAAAAGATGGCATTACTATGTACGAAAATTTAGGCGATAGTGAAAAACCATATGTTTTAGCTAAATTAAACTTAGAAACAAAAGAACTGGCCCAGATTTTATATCTAGATGCCAGTTCTGAAGAAAGTTCAAAATAATTACTTCTGTTTAGGATCAATAGAAAGATTATCATATTCAATATAAGCGCCAATACATGTTGAAATTAGCATGATCAATAAGACTATCCCAACGGAATTGCCAATAATAAAAGATAGTGAGAAGAATTTTCTTACTAAGTCCATGGCAAGCCAGCAGAGGGCAAAGTCAACTAAACAATTACAAATAAGTAGAAATTTACGTCTACGAATACTATAAAAACGTAAAATCTGTTTAAACAAGTTATTTGGTACTTCATCAGAGACTAAATCAAGTGGACGTTGAATAGTGGCCTTAATTGCAAACATAATAATTGTACCAACTAAGGCACCGATAAAACTTCTAAAAATGTCACTAGAATGTCTAACTAAGGCATTATAACAGATACCAACTAGGGTTAAACTGCAAAGATACGGAATTAATAGTAAAAAAGTAAATACTAAGTAGATGTTTTGTTTTTTCATCTATAGGACCCCATTTCTTGTTCCTTATTTTATCATATATTTGCATGTGATATAATTACCGATAATTGTGATTAAAATGAGCCTTAACACATCAATAGAAGGAGAGAATTTAAAGATGAGTAGTGATCCCGGTGCGGGGGATATATTTAGCAAATTAAGAGCTAAATTTCGTGGCGATGAAGATATTGATGGCCAACGTAAGCTAAATAAAATTTTAAATAAATTACATGAGCAAAAAGAAATCAGCGATCGTGAATATTCAATGATGGAAGGTATTCTTGAATTTGAGGAAAAGATGGCACGAGAAGTAATGGTGCCTCGAACTGATGCTTTCATGGTCGATATTAATGATAGTTTTCAAGAAAACTTAGATAAGATCTTAAAAGAGCCTTATTCAAGAGTACCTGTTTATGATGGGGATAAAGATAAGATTGTAGGCGTCATTCATATTAGAACTGTTTTACGAAAAGCTCATAAAGTTGGTTTTGATAAGCTAGACTACGATCAGGTTATGTTTAAGCCTTTATTTGCACCTGAAACTATTGAATTAGGAGAATTGTTAGTCGAGATGCAGGAGACCCAAAGACAGCTTGCTATTTTGACTGATGAGTACGGCGGCGTTGTTGGACTCGCAACAATTGAAGATTTAATTGAAGAAATTGTCGGCGATATTGACGATGAAGTTGATAAGGCTGAGGTATTATTTTCAAAAATTGGTCCAAGAGAGTATGTTATTTATGGAAAAATGCCTTTAGCTGACTTCAATGAAGAATTTGGAACTGATTTGGCAATGGAAAATGTGGATACTGTTGCTGGATATGTAATTACTAAATTAGGTCTAATTCCCGCTAAGGGAGAGAAGTTGAGCGTTAAACTTGATAATGGGATGGTTTTAACCACGAGACGAATGAAAGGGTCTCGTTTATTAACACTGCTGCTCACAATTCCAGAAAAACAAGAAAAGGAAGAAGCTAAAGATTAATGACAAAGTTAACGGATGAAGTGAAAAAAAGACGCACATTTGCGATTATTTCTCACCCGGATGCGGGTAAGACTACAATTACTGAACAAATGCTACTTTTTGGTGGAGTAATTCGAAGCGCAGGTACAGTTAAAGCACGTAAAAGTGGTCACTATGCAACTAGTGACTGGATGGCAATTGAAAAAAAGCGTGGTATTTCAGTTACTAGTTCAGTAATGCAATTTGAATACCAAGGAAAGAGAATTAATATTCTAGATACTCCTGGACACCAAGATTTCTCTGAAGATACCTATCGAACCTTAATGGCTGTTGATGCTGCAGTAATGGTTATTGATTCTGCTAAAGGTATCGAACCTCAAACTAAGAAGCTGTTTAAAGTTGTAAAGAAGAGAGGTATTCCGATCTTTACTTTCATGAACAAATTAGATCGGGATGGACGTGAACCACTAGACTTAATTGCTGAATTAGAAGATTTGCTAGGCATTGAAGGTGTAGCAATGAACTGGCCAATTGGTATGGGAAAGCAATTAAAAGGCTTATACGACATTGCAAACAATCGTGTTGAACTCTATCGAAAAGATGAAGATGATCGCTATTTACCATTAGATGAAAATGGCAAATTATCTGAAGATGAAGCTTTAGCACAGGATAGTTTATACCAATCGACTTTAGATGATATTGACTTGTTGAAAGAAGCTGGAAATACTTTTGATAAAGATAAGATTTTAAGAGGAGATCAAACACCAGTCTTCTTTGGATCGGCTTTAACTAACTTTGGGGTAGAAACTTTCTTGGATAGTTTTGTTAATTTAGCACCTGCTCCTCAAGAACATGTGGTTAATGAAGATGAAAAGTTAGCTGCAGATGATCCAGAATTCTCTGGTTTTGTTTTTAAAATTCAGGCAAACATGAATCCTAACCACCGTGATCGAATTGCTTTTGTAAGAATTGGAAGTGGCGAATTCAAAAAGGGAATTGATGTAACTTTAGCTCGAACTGGTAAGCCTGTTAGATTGAACAATGCAACTGAGTTTATGTCTAGTGAACGTGTACAAGTTTCTGATGCAGTAGCTGGAGATATAGTTGGTTTGTATGATACTGGTAATTTCCAGATTGGTGATTCAATCTATGCTGGGAAGAAGAAAATTGTCTATCCAGAGCTACCACAATTTACGCCTGAAATTTTTATGCGAGTAACTGCTAAAAATGTTATGAAGCAAAAATCATTCCATAAAGGGATGAATCAATTAGTTCAAGAAGGTGCTATTCAACTTTATCGTGGCTATTCAACTGATGATTATATTTTGGGGGCAGTTGGTCAATTACAATTTGAAGTATTCTCTTTCAGAATGAAAAATGAATACAATTCAGAAGTTGAGCTCCATACATTAGGAAACCGTGTGGCTCGTTGGATTAACCCGGATCAATTAGATCCTAAAATGTCATCATCCCGTAACTTATTGGTTAAAGATCGGGATGGCGAGCCATTGTTCTTATTTGAAAATGCATTTGCTGAGAGATGGTTTAAAGATAAGTATCCTGATGTTGAATTGACTTCAAGATTATAAGATAGAAAAAAGCCGTGGAGTTGTTCCACGGCTTTTTTGCGATTTTAACGATCACAAGTGATAGAAATAATTTTTCTACTTTTATCAACTGTTATATCATAAATTCGATCTTCATGAATTAGACGCTTAATAACAAATTCTACTTCATCTTGTCTAATAGGACGTTTATGATTTTCCATAACGATTTCAATTTTATCAGCTGTTTCGCTGTATACTACTGTGGTATTACCTAAAGAGTAGACTTTTACGAATTGACTATTAGTAGCTGCTAATTGTCTTTGGACTAAATCACGGTAGCTATTTGTAACATCAATTAAATGCATCATATTTATAACCTCGATATATAATGTGTCTTTAAAATCCCAATTTAAGTATAACCTTTTTGCAGAATTTATAAAAATAAAAAATAAGAGTCACGGAACCTGTGACTCTTATTTGCCCTTAAATAATTAATTTTCACTAATTACTATTTTACCGTCAACTACATTAGCCTTTAGGTCTTTAGCAGCTGGATTATCAAGTTTATAATCGGCCACCTTATCTTCAATTTCCTCTTGGATTGTACGACGAAGTGGACGAGCGCCCATAGAAGGATCATAACCTTTTTCGACAAGAAGTTCTTTTGCTTCAGGTGTAACATCAATATGTAGACCTTGATCTTTTACCATATCATTGGTATTTGCAAGCATTAAATCAACAATCTTGATTAAGTCTTTCTTATCAAGTGCATTAAATTCAACTATATCATCAAGTCTATTTAAGAATTCAGGTTTAAAGTATTGACCTAAGCTATTCTTAAATTGTTCTTGATGACTGTTTTCAGCTGCAAAACCTACGCTAGCTTCTTTGATTCCTTGACCAGCATTAGAAGTCATAATGATGATGGTATCTTTAAAGGAAACTGTGCGACCTTGCGAATCAGTTAAACGGCCATCATCGAGAATTTGCAAGAATAGGTGGAGTACATCAGGATGAGCTTTTTCAATTTCATCAAATAAAATTAAGCTATATGGATTATGGCGTACCCTTTCTGTTAATTGACCAGCTTCTTCATAACCTACATAACCTGGTGCAGATCCGATTAGCTTAGATACAGAGTATTGTTCCATATATTCGCTCATATCAAATCGAATCATTGCATCTTCTGTACCAAAGATTTGCTTGGCTAATTGTTTAGCTAATTCCGTTTTACCTACACCAGTAGGTCCTACAAATAAGAATGAGCCGATTGGACGACCAGATTTGTTAAATCCAACTCGATTTCGTCTTATTGCCCGAGCAACAGTTTCAACAGCTTTGTTTTGACCAATTACATTATCTTTAAGGTCAGTAGCTAAATTCTTTAATTGAGTTTCTTCTTGTTTTTGTAAGTCACCAACTGGAATATTAGTTTTTTCCTCAACGATCTTATTCATGATCTTTTCAGTGATTTTAGGTGTTTGATCAGGATCTACTTTTTGATCTTTTAATTTTTCATACTTTTCAATCTGATCACGATAGTAGGCAGCTTTTTCGTAATCCTCATTTTTTAAAGCATCTTGCTTTAAGCTTTCAGCAGCATCTAGTCTTTCTTTGATTTTTTCACTATCAACATAAGGAATAGTGAGATTCATTCTTGAACCAGCTTCATCTAAAAGATCAATAGCTTTATCAGGTAAGAAACGATCTTGAATGTAGCGTGAAGAAAGATTTACTGCAGCTTGTATAGATTCGTCAGTATAGTGAACATGGTGGTAATCTTCGTAACGCTTACGGATGCCTTGCAAAATCTTAATTGTTTCTTCAGTTGTAGGTTCTTTAACCTCCACTGGTTGGAATCGACGAGCAAGGGCAGAATCCTTTTCGATGTTTCGATATTCCTTAATAGTAGTAGCACCAATTAGTTGGAAATCTCCACGAGCTAAGGCTGGCTTAATAATGTTACCAGCATCCATACCACCTTCAGCGTTGCCAGCACCAACTAATTCATGAATTTCATCAATAAATAGGATGATATTATCATTTTGTTCTAATTCTTTGATTAGTTGCTGCATTCTTTGTTCAAATTGACCGCGAATTCCAGTTCCTTGAACCATTGATACCATATTTAAAGAAATGATTCTTTTATCTTGAAGCTTAGCTGGAACTGAACCGTCGACAATTTGTTGTGCTAAGCCTTCAACAACAGCAGTTTTACCAACACCGGCTTCTCCGATAAGAACAGGATTATTTTTAGTCCGTCTGTTTAAAATTTCAATAACGCGAGCAATTTCTTTATCACGACCAATAACTGGATCAATCTTACCTTTTTTTGCTAAGTCGGTTAAATCTGTACCATACTGGTCGAGTAGAGATTTTTGACCACCATTGTTTCCACTTCTGCGGCCACCACCCATTTGCATGCGTGGGTCACGTCCTTGAGGATTATTTTGTTCATTGTTGTTATTATTTAAGGCGTTGAATAAATCATCAAAATCGCCAAAAAATGCATTGTTATTATTCATACTATTATTTTGTCCTTGTTGATTTTTCAATTCTTGATAACATTGTTGACATAATGAGATTTCACGATCTTGCCCATTTACATTTGTATAAAGATGAATAGAGGCAGGACGTTCGTGACAGTTATCGCATAACATTAATATTTCCGCCTTTCTTATAATATTCAGGCTATATTCCTATTTTAGCACTCTTTATATATGAGTGCTAACTTGCTAATATAATAGTACGGATACTTACTAATTGCAAGTGGTAAGCCCAGATTTTTATAGAAAATTGATATAATAGGATAAAGAACAAAATTTTTTTATAAAGACGTGGAAACTTCAAGGAGATAAGTATAAGAAATGGATTATAAAGAAATATTAGATAAAATTATAAGTGGTGAATTAAAAGAATATAGAGTTAGTCCCAAGGATGCTTTTCAATTTCAATTAGCTCTTAGAAGCTATGGTAAAAGACAGAGTATAACTGGGATTGCCCAAAGAGGTGGGGATATAATTTATACCTTATCTGACAATGAAAATTAAGTACTTTATAATGTAAACATTTACATTTGTGTTGTTTTCATTTAAAAAACATGATAACCTAATAAACGAGTGGGTATAAAACTCCCGATTATTTTTGATTTTAAAGGAGATAATTTAAAATGGAAAAACGCGAATTTCATATTATTGCTGAAACTGGTATTCATGCTCGTCCAGCTACTTTGTTGGTACAAGCTGCTTCTAAGTTTAACTCAGATATTAACTTGGAATACAATGGTAAATCAGTAAACTTGAAGTCAATCATGGGTGTTATGTCTTTAGGTGTTGGCCAAGGTGCAGATGTAACTATTACTGCTGATGGTGACGATGCTAAAGAAGCAATTGAAGCTATTGCTGACACTATGAAAAAGGAAGGTTTAGCTGAATAATGTCGAAAACTTTAAAGGGAATTGCAGCCAGTGATGGTATTGCAGTTGCACCAGCCTACCTTTTGGTAGAACCTGACCTTTCGTTTTCTAAAACTTCAGTTAGCGATGTTGATGCTGAAGTAGCTCGCTTTAAAAAAGTTGTTGAAGAATCAACTAAAGAACTTGAAAAAGTTCGTGATAAAGCTAAGGAAAGTTTAGGACCAGAAGAAGCACAAGTTTTTGATGCTCACCTTCTATTCTTAAGCGACCCAGAATTTACTGGGGCTATTGAAACAGAAATCAAAGATCAAAAAATTAATGCTGAAGCTGCATTAGATGAAACTGCTCAAAAATTCATTACTATTTTTGAAGGTATGACTGACAATGCATATATGCAAGAACGTGCAGCTGACGTACGCGATGTTTCAAAGCGTCTTATGGCACATCTTCTTGGTAAGAAATTGCCAGATCCTGCAGCTATTGACCATGAAGTTGTAGTAGTAGCCTACGATTTAACACCAAGTGATACAGCTCAACTTAACAAGAAGTACGTTAAGGGATTTGTAACTGATGTTGGTGGTAGAACTGCTCACTCAGCAATCATGGCTCGTTCATTGGAAATTCCAGCTGTTGTTGGTACTGAAACTATTACTAAAGATGTTAAAGATGGCGATATGCTTATTGCTGATGGTTTAGACGGCGATGCTATCATTAATCCAACTGATGCTCAAATCGAAGAATACACTAAGAAGGGTGAAGCCTTCGCTAAGCAAAAGGAAGAATGGAAGAAGCTAAAGAATGAACCATCTGTAACTGCAAATGGTAAGAAATTTATTATCGCTGCTAACATCGGTACTCCTAATGATATGAAGGGTGTAAAAGAAAACGGTGCTGAAGCAATTGGTTTGTACAGAACTGAATTCTTATACATGGATTCAAAAGACTTCCCATCCGAAGAAGCTCAATTTGATGCTTACAAGAAAGTTATCGAAGACATGGATGGTAAGCAAACTATCATTAGAACTTGTGATATTGGTGGAGACAAGCACTTAGATTACTGGGATCTTCCAGAAGAAATGAACCCATTCTTAGGTGTTCGTGCTATCCGTCTTTCAATGCAATACAAGGATATCTTTAGAACTCAATTAAGAGCCTTACTTCGTGCATCTGCATATGGTCCATTAGGAATTATGTTCCCAATGATTGGTACTTTAGCAGAATTACGTGAAGCAAAGCAAATCTTAGCTGAAGAAAAAGATAAACTCGCTAAAGAAGGCGTTAAGATCGGCGACGACTTACAAGTTGGTATGATGATCGAAGTTCCAGCTGCTGCTGTCTTAGCTGATCAATTTGCTAAAGAAGTTGATTTCTTCTCAATTGGAACTAACGACTTAATCCAATATACTATGGCTGCTGATCGTGGTAATGATAACGTTTCTTATCTTTACCAACCATACAACCCATCTGTTTTACGTTTGATTAAGCATACTATTGATGGTGCTCATGAAAATGGTATTTGGTGTGGTATGTGTGGTGAAGCTGCAGGTGATGACATTATGTTCCCAATCCTTTTGTCAATGGGACTTGATGAATACTCAATGAGTGCAACTTCAATCTTACGTATCAGAAGTTTGATGAAGAAGATCAATACTGAAGATATTAAAGAATTAGCAAATAAAGCTTGTTTTGTTTCAGAAACTGCTGATGAAAACAAGAAATTAGTTGAAGAAACTATGAAAAAGCTTAATATTCTTGATTAGAAAAAAGAGTACTAAAATAGTACTCTTTTTTTGTTAGAACTTCACACAAACTTCAATATTTGTTGCTAAAGTATACTATGTAAGCTGATAAAAGAAATTTGATTACAACTTATAAAAGACAAGTATTTGTGATACAATGTCTTATATAAGTGAAACAGTAGTTATTTTTCTACACGCAAAGGAGTGTGGAGTTAAGTGTTAAATTTATATACATCACCAAGTTGTACTTCATGTCGTAAAGCAAAAGCATGGTTGAAGGAACACGATATTTCATTCAAGGAAAGAAATATTTTCGCCAATCCGCTAAATAAAGAGGAAATCATGCAAGTTTTACGAATGACTGAAAACGGCACAGAAGAAATTATTTCTACTCGTTCTCGTACTTTCCAAAACTTAAAGATTAATTTAGATGATTTATCAATCGATCAACTAATTGATCTTGTTGAAAAGAATCCTAGTCTATTAAGACGTCCAATCATTATGGAGGATAGACGTTTACAGGTAGGCTACAACGAAGATGAAATTAGAAGATTTCTTCCTCGTAAAGTTCGTCGCTTAGAACTTGAAGAGATCCAAGCAATGACTGCTGATTTTTAATTAAAAATTGTAAAAACGTTAGCTTTTTTAAGCTAGCGTTTTTATATGAGTAGGAAAATAGGTTACAATGTATTAAAGATAGAGACTTCGAGGTGATAATAAGTGGAAGTACACAGAATAAGTGAAAATACCATTCGTGTAACAATGGACGCAGATGAACTTAAAGAACGCGGAATAACAATGCTCGACTTGTTAGGAAACAAAAGTCAGATTCAACATTTCTTCTATCAAATTTTAAGTGAAGTCGACACAGATCATACTTTTGCTAAAGGAGATCCTGTTACTTTTCAGGTTATGCCAAGTAGTTCTGGATTAGAATTACTTATTTCAAAAGTACCTGATAGTGATGATGATAGTAGTAACAATCCAAATGATCAATTACGAGATCTTTTAAAGGGATTAGGGGCTGGAGATGATGATCAACGCAAAACTGAAATTAATGATGATCGTGAAAAATTAGTCAGTGATAATCGTCGCGTCTTTAAGCTGGATAGTATTGATTTAGTTGCAGCCTTAGCCGATGCTTTAAAGGTTGAAGGATTAGCCTCCAGTTTATATACCTATCATCATGAATACTATCTAGATTTAGCCTATTTAGATGATAATTATGTAGAATTGAAACCCGAAGATACTTGGGTAATTGCTAATGAATATGGAAATGGAATGACTGAAAAGCAATTCCAAAGAATAAAGAAAAATACTAAGTGCTTAATTGGCCAAGATGCATTAGGGAATATAAGAGAGTATTTCGATTAAAAAAGAGAGATGAAAAAAATCATCTCTCTTTTTTGCGTATATAATATTGGGCGATAAAATGTACGCAGCTATTTTAAATAAAAAATTAGTCTTAGCCATCAAGGAAGCAGAACAAGTTAATAAAGGTTTTAAGAAATTAAATCAAGATTACTATACTTGTCCGTCTTGTAGAAAACGAATGATTTTGATTCTATCAGAAGAAAAGCTACCATTTTTTAAGCATTTCTATCAAGTTAAAGGAACAGGAGAGAAAGAAGAACATTATCAATCTAAGCAACTTTTATGTACTGCACTAAAAGCAAATGGAGTTAATGCAGAAGTTGAGGTTCCTTTGCTTGATCAACAATTGAGAGCTGATGTATTAGTAGAAAATAAATTAGCTTTTGAAGTGCAGTGTGCACCGTTAAGTGAGACAGAATTTAGGCATAGACATAGTTTATATGAAAAATTATCCATAAAAGATATTTGGATTGTGGGTCAAAGGCATTATTTAAAAAATAAACTTAATCGTTCAAAAGAAATATTTTTAAGGTATAGTCCAAAATGGCAATGGTATTATTTAGAAATTAATCCATTTAGTTGTGTAATTACATTAAAATATAATATTTTAAAGGCTGCACTTAGTTCGGAAATAAGTTATGATATAAAACATTTTTCTTTAGATGAGAAGGGAATTGCAAATTTATTTACTTTTACTCCAGCTAAACGACGAAATATAAAGTATTCTTCTATTCAAGATCAAAAAATATATTTACAGAAACAAATTACCCAGAAAAGTAAACTAGGGTTAGAAATTGCTTCTTTGTTATACCAATTACATTTTTCAGTAGCAGATATACCTGAGAAACTATTTTTAGAGCTGAGGGAGCCAAAGGAAAAGAGCCCAATAATAACTTATCTACAAAAAAAGCTAGATGATTCAAAAATCATCTAGCCTAATTTAATTACAACAAGCGTAAACTATTATCACTACTAGTCTGTTTATCCCCAATGATTGCAGCCTCAATTTCTTCACGATTTGCGCAACCTTCGATCATCATACCAGAATCTCCCCGATCATCATCATAGTTAAAAATAATGGTTGTAGGGGTAGTGACGACGTTTAAGTCATCAACGAGTTTTAAATCCTTATCCATTGAGAGCTTTATGTAGTTTGATTCACGATTCTTCTTAAAGCTTTTAATTGAAACATTTAAAGAATCGAGAATTTCAATAACAAGCTCGGGAGAATAAGTTTTATTCATATCATTGATCGCATGCTGCAAATTAATGATATATTGTCTAGCCTTTTTATTACCGACAATCAATTTTAGAGTGTGATAATCTTTAGTTGCGTTATAAGCACTTTGACTAAAAGTGTTAAAAACCTCGACATTATTTAAAGAAAGATGTCTAGCTTTGATATCGTTACGAATTGTGTTCATTGTAGTCATGGGAATAAAGTGGTAAGAAATATTTTGATTGTAACCACTGACTGCAGCAATTATTTCCTGCTCATTTTGATAACAGTTAATCCCAATCGGATTAACAAAGAAAAATATTTCAAACATTTTGTTATTTCCTCCATCCAAGTTCATGAATACTGTATCAGAAAATGAATGAAATGAAAAAAAATTTGTTTTATTTTTTATGTTCCCAGGCACGTTGTACTTTACTTTGATTAGTATTTTCTTTATTAGCTGTAAAATTAAATTGTTTTTCTAATTCAGAAAGTACCTTTTTGATGGTATCAGGATCATCATTTTCAATTTCTAATTCAAAGTCATAGTATCCATCTGGAAATTCTGTTAAATCTAAAGTCAATTCACAGTTTTCTGGACCGTTAGCTAGTATTCTTCGAGTTTGACTCCAAGAAATTAATTTCAAAGAGCGAATTGCTTCGTTGGAATAATGCTTTTGGAGGTAGTCACCAACATCTCCCCCAAATAAAAAGAAGTCACCTTCATATGAACTTTGAGTCATTTGCTCCGCTTGTGCTACAGATAGTAAATCATTAATTTCAACTCGTTCACTATATTTCTTTTCCTTAAGATTAGTTTCTTTAACTTTAATAGTTTGTTCTGCATGATCAACAAGAATTCTAATTCTCAGACTAGTATCACTATTTTTTAAATCAAAGTCTGGTGTATCAAAATAATAATTCTTTTGAATAAAATCAGATTTTGCGGTAAAAGCTGCACGCATTTTCTCATAGGTTTCTTTATCTAGTAGGGTTTTTGATTCAATTTCTAAATTTTTACTCATAATTTTATCCTTTCACTAGTTAATGTTATCCCTCTATATGGTAGAATAATTTTGTTTGAAACGGAAAGGATTTATACATGAAAGATTGGGATTTATTTTTATGGCCTTATCAACAGGCTGTTTCTGAATTAAAAGTTAAATTTCGATCACTTAGACAAAGTTTTTTAAACAAGGGTGAGCATTCGCCGATTGAATTCGTGGTCGGACGTGTTAAAACAGTTGATTCAATTAAAGAAAAAATGACACGGCGTGTTATTGCCCCTGAGGTAATTGAGAACGATATGCAAGATATTGCCGGTATTAGAATCATGTGTCAATTTGTTGATGATATATATCGAGTAGTTGATCTGATTCATGAACGGCAAGATATGCAGGTAGTTGAGGAAAGAGACTATATTCAAAATGCTAAGCCATCAGGATATCGATCCTATCATATGGTAATTGAATATTCAGTTTTTTTACCTGATGGACCAAAGAAAATAATTGCTGAAATTCAAATTCGTACCTTGGCAATGAATTTCTGGGCAACAGTAGAACACACATTAAATTATAAATATCAGGGAAAATATCCGGAAGATATTTCTAAGCGACTTAAGACAACAGCTGAAGCTGCTTATAAGTTAGATGAAGAAATGTCATCAATTAAAGATGAAGTGCAGGAAGCACAGAGAATTTTTACTAAATCTAAAGGAAAAGAGCAATAATGAAAGTCGCACTCGTTTATAATAATAAAGTTGAAACCTTAGCAGTAGTTAGAGCGTTAGAAAAATTACTAGAGGCTAGAAAAATTGAAATAGATACTGAAAATCCTGACGTAGTAATTACTGTCGGAGGAGATGGAACATTAATTTCAGGATTTCATAAATACCAAAATCTAGTTGATAAAATTAGATTTATTGGTGTTCATACTGGACACCTAGGTTTTTATACTGACTGGCGTAATTTTGAAATTAACAAAATGGTAGATAATTTGACTAAGAAACAACCATCTTCAGCTTCCTATCCACTATTGGAATTGATCATTACTACTGGAGCAGGTGAAAAGAAAAAGTTGCTTGCATTAAATGAGGCGACTATTAAACGAGTTTCTAAGACTTTAAAGGCTGATGTTTACATCCGAGACCAGTTTTTTGAAAGTTTTAAGGGGGATGGCTTATGTGTTTCAACACCTACAGGTTCTACTGCCTATAGTAAGTCATTAGGCGGTGCTGTTATTCATCCACGTTTAAAAGCTTTACAAATGACTGAAATAGCTTCAATTAATAATCGTGTGTTTAGAACACTCTCATCTCCAATTGTAATTGCACCTGATGAATGGATCACTATTAAGCCGGAAACAGGTAGTGATGATCATTATGTAGTTACATTTGATGGTTATGAATTTAATCATAAGCATATTAAAAAAATTGAGTACCGAATTTCTCAACATGTTATTCGTTTCGATAAGTATCAACATACTCATTTTTGGAATCGTGTAGAAGATGCCTTTATCGGCCAACCTAAAGATAAACAATAATGCAATATTTTAAATTAAAATTTGAAAATAAAACACCTCAGAAACTGGGGCGTTTTTTGTTAAAAAATGGTTTTTCTAAACGCGCTTTGACTAATAGCCAGCATCATGGTGGGATGGTTCTAGTGAATCATCACCGCCGGTATACGAGCTACTTACTACATGCTGGGGATGAAGTAATTTTTATTTTAGGAGAAGAAAAAGAAAATAAATGGTTAAAGCCCTCATCTAAGAAGTTAAATATCGTTTTTGAACAAAAAGACTATTTAGTTATTAATAAAGATGCCGGAATATTGTCAATTCCATCTCGCTATGAAGATAATGATGCAGTAGTAAATCGTTTATTGCACTATTTTCAACAACAAAAACAAACTGATCTTAAGCCACATGTGATCACAAGACTTGATCGAGATACATCTGGATTAGTTTTGGTAGGAAAAAACGCAGTTGCGCATGCACGTTTTAGTAAGATGGAAAAGAATGAGTTTATTAAGAAATATCATGCAATTGTGCATGGAAATTTTGAAGAAGCACAAAGACAAGGAACTATTGATGCACCAATTGGCAAAATAGATACCGGAGTTAAGCGCGGAGTAGTAAATAACGGACAAAGATCAGTTACAGAATATCGGGTTTTAGATCAAGTTAAAGGTGCTAGTTTAATAGAATTACAGCTTTTGACTGGACGAACTCATCAAATTAGGGTGCACATGCAATATTTAGGACATCCCTTGTTTGGTGATCCTTTGTATGGAATTAAAGATAATTTTAAGCGACAAGCGTTAAATTGTTTTTATCTTGAATTTGATGACCCTTTTTCAGAAAAAAGACAAAAAATTGAAATAGCAGATCCTATTGATATGAAAAGATTATGGAAGAACTTGATAAGTAATAAATTATAAATATAACAGCTAAATTAATTGACTATTGTAACCGCTTTACATAGAATTGAATATAAGAAGTGTTAATACTATTCGAATATAGAAAAGAGGATCACTTGTATGTACTATTCAAAAGGAAACTATGAAGCTTTTGCGGATACTAAAAAGCCGGCTGGTGTAGACAAAAAATCTGCGTATATAATCGGTAGTGGATTAGCTGGCCTTTCAACAGCATTCTTTTTGGTTCGAGATGCTAAGATGTCTGGTGATAAAATTCATATTTTAGAGGAATTGGATGTTGCGGGCGGCTCTCTAGATGGGACTAACCGTCCTAATGCTGGTTTTGTAGTTCGAGGTGGTAGAGAAATGGAAGACCACTTTGAATGTATGTGGGACATGTACCGATCAGTTCCATCATTGCGGATATCAGGAGCTTCTTACTTAGATGAATATTACTGGCTTGATAAAGAAGATCCTAACTCCTCGAATTGTCGATTGATTCATAAGCGTGGTAATGAATTGCCAACAGATGGACTATATCAATTGGGTTCACATGCTAGTGAAATTGTTAAGTTAGTTTTGACACCAGAATCTGAAATTCAAGGAAAAACAATTGAAGAATGGTTTTCACCTGAATTTTTTGAAACTAATTTTTGGACTTATTGGTCAACGATGTTTGCCTTTGAAAAATGGCATTCTCTTGCAGAGATGAGACGTTATTGTATGCGTTTCATTCACCATATTGATGGGTTGCCTGACTTTACTGCCCTGAAGTTTAACAAATATGATCAATATGATTCTATGGTAAAGCCACTACTTAAATACCTAAAAGACCATGGCGTTAAATTTGAATATGGTGTTCAAGTAGAAAATGTATTAGTTGACCATGAAGAAAATGAAAAAGTTGCTAAAAAGATTATGATGAAGAAGAACCGTAAGCAAGAAGATATTGATTTAACTGAAGATGACATTGTCTTTGTAACTAATGGATCAATTACTGAAAGTTCCACTTACGGCAACCAAACTACGCCTGCGCCAATTACTCATGCTAAGGGTGGCTCTTGGAAGTTATGGGAAAACTTAGCTAAACAAGATCCGGCATTTGGTCACCCTGATGTCTTTAGTGAAAACTTACCTGAAAAATCATGGTTTGTTTCTGCAACTACAACATTAAAGAATAAAAAAGTGGCTCCTTACTTTGAAAGATTGACTAAGCGTAGTTTGTATGACGGAAAAGTAAATACTGGTGGAATTATTACGGTTACAGATTCAAATTGGGGTCTAAGTTTTACTATTCACCGTCAACCTCATTTTCCAACTCAAAAGCCAAATGAAATTGTAGTCTGGATCTATGCTTTGTATTCAGATACTGAGGGGAATTATATTAAGAAAAAGGTAGTCGACTGTACTGGACAAGAAATTGCTGAAGAAATGCTTTATCATTTGGGTGTGCCAGAAAGTGAAATTAAAGAATTGTCTTCAGAAGAAAATATGAACACCGTTCCGGTATATATGCCTTATATTACTAGTTACTTCATGCCTCGTCATGATGGGGACCGGCCAGCTGTTGTACCAGAAGGATCAAAAAATTTAGCATTTATTGGTAACTTTGCTGAAAGTCCTACTAGAGATACAGTGTTTACGACAGAATATTCAGTTAGAACAGCTATGGAATCTGTTTATACACTACTTAATGTAGATCGAGGAGTTCCAGAAGTTTGGAGTTCTGTTTATGATATCCGGGAATTACTTCGTGCTATGTATTACATGTCTGATAAAAAGAAATTAGCAGACCAAGAAATGCCATTACCAGAAAAATTAGCTGTAAGAGCTGGTATGAAAAAGATTAAGGGAACATGGATTGAAGAGTTGCTTGAAGAATCAAATCTAATTTAAAGATGTAACAATTTATTTGAATGAGAATTAACAAAAAAAGATTATGGTTTGTTTTAAGCCATAATCTTTTATTTTGTCTTTTGTGTTGCTTGCTTGAACATAGAGACTAAAGTTTTTCTAAGCAAGGGATCGTGAGCATAAAGATAAGTTCCTTTGATTCCACGCTTAAATAAAACGTTTAAAGAATTAAGAACCATTTCTTCTTCAAGAGTTTTGATTTCATGAGGATCAGATAGATCTTTTCTCTTTTTAAACATTTCTATATCAGTTATTTTGTCTAAATTAACACGGATTTTGTTTTTATCTGGGATTTGGCTGATGGGCGGTCCGATAATAATACCAGCATAGTTTAAATCAAATCCCTGACAAGTATATATTGAGCCTACCTCATCAATTGTTTTTGGTATTTCAGCCCAAGGAGTGGCAGTGTAGTTATATTGGTCCCATGGCATTTTGAATTTTCCTTCTTGGATGTAATGTTTGCCTCCATCTAAAGTCGA
This sequence comes from Lactobacillus sp. UMNPBX19, assembly GCF_002553805.1. NCBI lineage: Bacteria > Bacillati > Bacillota > Bacilli > Lactobacillales > Lactobacillaceae > Lactobacillus > Lactobacillus sp. UMNPBX19. The sequence goes on along the minus strand of NZ_PCYR01000005.1, from coordinate 31,605 downwards.
AGGATAGCCGGATGTAGAAAGAACTCGACTTAATCCTACTTCACGGTTGCGCTTAACGATTTCCTTTCGCATTTTCTCGGCATCATCAAAAATACGAAAGTCATAGTTGCTATTAGCATTAGTAGGGATAGGATCAATGATTTTATGTTTAGTAAATGAATTGAACCAACTAAGTAACTCAGAAGGAGCGGTCATTCTAAATTGATGTTTTAAATGATATTTTTGATGAGGATAGGGATCGATAATTTTTTCTAGGCGATCTTTAGTCCAAAGAGTTTTCATTTTTAGTACTTGATATGGATCAAATACTAAAATCACTACCTTGCTTCTTTTAATAATTTCAGTTAACTGATTTTCATGATAAAAATTATTGTAATGATCTGGCTTAGAAAGAAGTAAGTGAGCTTCATCGATTATAACAATATCAGCGTGTTCATTTTTCTTATCTAATTGATTAATAAAAGTAGTTGGTCTTTGAAAATTTTTCTTTAAGAGGTTAGGCAAAGTTCCAGCAATTTGACGATAAACTTTCAAAATCTCTGGATGATTAACAAGAAAGTAATTATTAGTTTGATAAATACTATTAGTTTTATCATGACGTAATTTCTGCACTTGGTAAAACAGGGAAGAAAGAACGACACTTTTTCCCGTACCAGCCTCTCCATAGATGGTGAAAATAGCGGGAAAGTTCCGATTAATGTGTTGTTTAGTAAAAGAAATAATTTGAGTAATTAGATTTTGTTGTTCTATTGTTAATTTCTTGAAAGGTGAAAGTTTATCAGCTGCATTATTTTGCATATTGTATATCCTTTTTCCAATAAATAAAGAAAAGCCATGAATATTCATGGCTTAATTTATAGAATGAGTTTAATCTTCTTCAAATAATACGCGTGTAGCTTCAGGAACAGAAATGTCTTTTTGAATTGGAGTTAGATTACCAGTTTCAGAGTTTCGACGGTAAAGAGTTGCGTTATTAGTATTTTGATTAGCTACAACTAGGTACTTTTCTGCTTTATCCCAGTTAAAATCACGTGGGAAGGAACCAAAGACAGAAATTCTTTGGGCTAATTCTATTTTTCCATCATCTAAAACTTTAAAGACAGCAATTGAATCATGACCACGATTAGAAATATAAATAAATTTTCCATCTTTAGAAATTCGAATTGCAGCAGCTCCATTATGATCAGTAAAATCATCAGGGATAGTCTTATATGTTGCTATATCCTCAAATTCCCAAGTATTTTCATTTAAACGGGCAACATTAACCTGACTAGATAATTCACCAACAATGTACATGGTTTTACCATCTGGTGAAAAGGTAAGGTGCCGAGTACCAAAGCCTTTTTCCATTTGATAGCGTGCTAGGTGTTTTAATCTGTTATCGTCTAACTTATAAAAATCAACAGCGTCGATTCCTAAATCACATGAAACTAAATTACCAGCAGGAGTTTCATCGAAGAAATGTGGGTGAGCCTGATCTTGTTCTACTCTTGGTCCATGACCCTCATGCTTGTCGTTAGTAATGAAGGTTAATTTTCCATTTTTGTCGTAAGAAAACACATTAATAGTTGCTAAGTGATAATTTGCAGTGAAAACTAAATGCTTTTGTGGATCAACACTGATGTAGCAAGGAGCTGCTCCTTTGTGAAAATAGGTATCTAATTTTTCAGCTTCACCATTTTTAATTCTATAGGTAGCAATTCCACTCTGGTCTCCTTTTTGAATGATAGTAAACAATAAATCACCAACTAATTGGAAATACGTTGGTCTTTCAATTTCAACAGTATTTTTAATATTAGTTAGTTTAATATCAGTTCCATCATTTTCAACATTAGCGGTATAAATACCCTTTGAGTCATGGCTCGTATAGCCACCAAACCAAACTTTCATAATTTTTATGTTAGCCTCCTGATAAAACTTTCCATAACATATTTATTTTCTACCTTTTAATACGAATAGGCAATCGTAATTAAGTGTTATTGGATAAATAAGTTGATATGGTAAAATTTAATAGAGAGGTTGATAAAAATGAAATGGAATTCTACAATTACTGCTATTGGTTCGGAAGCATTGGATCCAGCAGATAACATCGTAATTTTATTTGATAATAAGGCTACCGATAAGTTGCGGGATGTTGCTGTATTGCAAGAGTTCGATCAAGCAACACCAGTAGAAAAATTTGTCTTTAAAAAAGACGATTCTATCACAATTGATGGCACTACCTATTTAGCTCTATATGTTGGACCAATGGTTCAAATGAATATACAAGCTATTGGTCATGCTACTTTGGTATTTACTGATGAAGTTCCGAAAAAGCCAATGACTAATGCTATATATTTAGAAAAAGATTCTAAAGAAAAAATGCCAGAATTTAAGGTAGGCGAGTGGATTACCTATGAACATAGATAAGAGGGAAAGCTATGGATGTAAAAAAACATCATCAGAAGAGTAATTTTTTTGTTAAGTGGTTTTTGAACAACCGTTTTAGCATAGCCTTACTTAATATTTTATTGTTCTTCTTGATCATTTTGGTATTTAACCAAATTTCTTTTGTGTTAAATCCTTTTTGGACATTTTTTAATGCAATTTTTCCACCAATTTTAGTTGCATCAATCCAATACTATTTAATGGATCCAGTAGTTGATTGGATGGAGAAAAAATTAAAAGTTCCCCGAATAATTACGATTATTCTACTATTTGTTATCGTTGTAGGAGGATTGATTTGGATCATTAATACTTTGATCCCTATTATTCAGCATCAAACTGATTCCCTAGTAAAGAATTGGCCAACTTATTGGAATGATGCACAAAAAGGTTTCGAAAAGATGATTCGCGATCCACGCTTAAATGGAGTCCGCGGAGGAATTAATCAAGCTATTTCTGATGCACAAACTAAAATGTTTAAAACAGGTCAAGATAGCTTCAATTTAGCCTTGAGTAACTTGTCATCTGCTGTTAACGTAATTACAATGATTTTTATGACCTTATTAACAGCACCATTTGTTTTATTCTTTATGTTAAAAGATGGTCATCGTTTGAATCCTTATGTGACTAAGATTGCTCCTAAAAAACTACAACCTAGTTTTTCAAGCTTACTTAGTGATATTAACGGAGCAGTTGCTTCCTATATTCGAGGCCAAATTACTGTTGCCTTCTGGGTTGGAGTAATATTTGCAATAGGTTATTCAGTAATTGGACTAAATTATGGAATTACATTAGCAGTTTTAGCTGGAATTTTGAATATGATCCCATATTTTGGTACATTTATTGCCTTTATTCCTGCAATTATTTTAGGATTAATCAGCTCTCCAATGATGTTGATCAAAGTCTTAATAGTTTTTGCTATAGAGCAAACACTTGAAGGACGCGTTATTTCACCACTAGTAATGGGAAATAAGATGAATATGAATCCTGTTACAACTATTTTGCTATTAATTGGTGCAAGCGCAGTAGCTGGTTTATGGGGAGTTATTTTTGCCATCCCTGTCTATGCTGTAATCAAAATAATTGTAACCAGATTATTCAATTATTATCGTAAGATTTCAAATCTTTATGATGATGAATCAATCGAAGATAGTGATACTTAAGGAAGTAAAGAGTAGAATTGAAGATAGAATTAAGCGTGGTACTTGCCATATTACAGGTGCTGCGTTTTTTTACAAGAGGAGTTTTTTATGACAAATCACGTTGTACTTTATGAACCATTGATGCCAGCAAATACGGGAAATATTGCTCGTACTTGTGCAGGTACTAATACAGTTTTAGATTTAATCGAACCGCTTGGCTTTCAAATTGATAATAAAAAAATGAAGCGTGCTGGATTAGATTATTGGGATAAAGTTGATATTAGAATGCATGATGATTTAGAAGCTTTTTTAAATACACTTGGTCCAAATGATGAAATGTACTTAATCTCAAAGTTTTCTTCAAAAAATTATGCTCAAGTAGACTATACGGATCCAAATAAAGATTATTATTTTGTTTTTGGTAAAGAAACAACAGGCTTGCCAGAAACTTTTATGAGAGAATATTATGATCGGAATCTTAGAATTCCTATGTCTGATAATATTCGTTGTTATAATTTATCAAATTCAGTTGCTATGGTTTTATTGGAGGCTTTAAGACAGCAAGGTTTTCCAAATATGGAAAAGAGCCATCACTATGAAAATGATAAGTTAAAGGATAATTACAATCGTCCTGAACGTTATGAAAGAAATTTAGGAGAGAATTAAAATGGATTTTAAAAATATGACCCCAATCGTAGTTCGTTCTTTTCACTATGATTTAAATGATGAACAAATGGTAAAAAATCAAGTTAATGTTTCCTTGCGCCAGGTTTATCAAGATTTAGAAGATGGCAGTCAAGATGAAGGTAAGAACGGCAAATATTTCGAAATTGCCGTTCCTTTTGAAGTATCACCTGCTCCAGGTGACTTTACAGTTAGTGGAGTGATTACTAGAGTGGTTCAATTTATTGACTATTTTGGGGATGGTTCAGATTTAGAACCGTCAGATTATCAACTACTTTCTAGACCTTTAGTTGAAGAAATTGAAACTTTGACTTATGAAATTACTCAATTAACTTTAGACCACCCAGTTAACCTTAGTTTTAAGTCAAACTTTAACGAGTTAAACAAGGATAATCAAAAAGATAAAGATGACAAATAAAAAGATTGAGAAGGTGTCTTGATGGCTAAAAAGCGAAAACGCAGGGCAACAAAAAAGAAAAAAACAACTACTAAAAAGAAAAAGCAAAGTATGGACTGGGTCATTACAGGAATAGTACTTGTCTTAGTAGCAGTTTTAAGTTGCGTTCATTTCGGTTTATTTAGTCAACAACTAATTAATTTAATTCGATTTTTTGTTGGTGATAGCCACTATTTAGCTAGTATTATTCTTGGTTTGTTTGGCTTAGTAATGGTTATTTATAATCAACCCCCACATTTCAGTTTGAAGCGTGGTAGTGGGTTAGGTGTATTTTACTTGGGTTTACTCCTTTGGGAAAGTTCTCGCGTTTTTAATCAAATGATGATTCATCAAGGATTTGTAAATGCTTTTTTGACATCAATTGGTGAAGAATTTTCCCGGGCGCAGATTACAACTAAGGTCGGTGGCGGCTTTATTGGAAGCATGTTTTATCAACTTGCTTTTCCAATTTTGGGAACCGTAGGATCTGAAGTAATATCTTTGTTGATGATGCTAATCGGTATTTTAATGATCTGTAACGTAAAATTTGCTACCTTGCTGTCCGGTTTTCAAAAAGGTTCACAATTAGTAATTGAAAAAAATAAAGATGCTGGGGAAGCTTTAAAAATTAAATACAGCGATTTAGTTGAAAAGCATGAGCAAAATAAGCAAGAAAAATTAAATAATCGAGAAAAACTAACTGATCCTTTAGATAATCATGATGATACTTTCCCAAGTATGTTTGATTTTAATAGTGAACCTGCGGCTTCTAATAAAGTTAAGGAAGAAAGCGGTCCAAAATTTGATCCTCCAATTGAAGTTTCCCAAGAAAGCATTCCAATAGCAACAGAAGTTGAAGCCAAACCTATAGATGATTTGCCGGCTTCGCATACTTATGCTGAAGAAGATCAAAAGATGAAACAAGAACTTCAAACTGTTGATCATGGAGATTTAGAGACAAAACAAAGTACTCAGCCAAAGAATCCCAACTATAAAAAGCCGCCAATTAATTTATTGTCAACTATAAAGAATGTAGATCAGAGTCAAGACAAGGCTCTAATTCAGAAAAATAAAGAAGTTTTAGAGTCAACTTTTAAGAGTTTTGGTGTGCATGTTATCGTAAAAAAAGCTGTATTAGGTCCAACAGTCACTCGTTATGAAGTCCAGCCAGCAGTTGGGGTGAAGGTAAGTAAAATAGTCAACTTAGCGGATGATCTTGCTTTGGCTTTAGCTGCAAAAGATATCCGTATTGAAGCTCCAATTCCAGGGAAACCATTAATTGGTATTGAAGTGCCGAATCGAACTACTTCTGCCGTTTCATTTAAAGATGTTATGGTTCATCAAGATGCAAAATCAAAAGAGATTTCGCTTGATGTGCCATTAGGCAAAGATGTTGAAGGAAAAGTAATTTCAGCAGATTTACGTAAGATGCCACACTTGTTAATCGCGGGATCTACTGGATCCGGTAAGTCCGTTGCAATTAACACAATTATTACTAGTGTTTTGATGAAGGCTTACCCTGAGGATGTAAAGTTAGTACTAATTGATCCAAAAATGGTTGAACTTTCTGTATATAATGGAATTCCCCACTTGCTAATCCCTGTTGTTACGGATGCTAAATTAGCAACGAATGCCTTACGTAAAACTGTTAAAGAAATGGAAAGACGCTACCAGCTTTTTGCTGCTGGAGGCGTTCGAAATATTACTGAGTACAATCAAAGAGTAGTTGAAAATAATGCTGATAAAAATAATTCAGTAATGGAAAAGCTACCTTATATTGTTGTGATTGTTGATGAGTTAAGTGATTTAATGATGGTTGCTGGGCATGATGTAGAAGATGCAATTGTTCGTTTGGCTCAGATGGCGCGAGCAGCAGGAATTCACATGATTTTAGCAACTCAAAGACCTAGTGTTGATGTTATCACCGGGTTAATTAAAGCAAATGTTCCTTCAAGAATATCTTTTGCTGTTTCTAGTGGAGTAGATTCGCGAACTATTTTGGATCAAGTTGGTGCAGAAAAACTTCTAGGACGTGGAGACATGCTCTTCTTGCCAATTGGTGCTGCTAAACCTGAACGGGTTCAGGGAGCATATATCTCTGTAACTGAGGTAGAAAAAATAGTATCCTGGGTAAAGGAACAACAAGAGGCCGTATATAACGAAGATATGATTCCTTCGAAAAATGATTCTGAGGATCAAGCTGAGAACGAAGATGAGCCTGAAGATGAATTTTATGATCAGGCAGTAGCCTTAGTGAGAAAGCAACAATCAGCTAGTGTTTCTATGCTTCAACGTAGATTTAGAATTGGATATAATCGAGCTGCAAGAATTGTAGACGAAATGGAAGCTAAAGGAATTGTTGGACCATCCGAAGGATCAAAACCTAGACAAGTACTTATTCCACCAGAAAAGGACGATGACCAGTAATTATGACAAATATTAGAATTGACCATAATTTAAAATTTAAAACAGCCACGTTGGGCTGTTTTTTACGTTTACCTTTAGATAAAAAAACACTGGCATTAGCAAATATCTTAGCTTACATGCAGAGCAATGCCACTAAAGAATTTCCGGGTATAAACTTACAGGCAAAAACTTTTTCTAATCTTTATAATACGAGTTTGCAAGTTTTTCCTGAAGTATTTGGAAATCAAATCGTAGTTTTTTATACTATAAATTTCGTTGAACCACGTGAAATCTTAGATCCGGACTATAATTATGAAGTAATAATGGATGCTTTCTTTAAGGTGGTAAAAGAACCTCTTTTTGATTGTCAATTATTAGAATTAGCAAAAAGGCAGCTCGAACAAGAAAGAAAACAATATTATGAGTTGCCAGCGAATGTTTCTTTAAGCGGATTTTTTAATACCTGGTATCGAAATATGCCTAGTTACCAAGATAGTGTTTTTGGGGATGAAAAGACACTCAAAAACGCTAGTTTAGAAGAAATTAAGTCATTTTTTAATACGTTGAAAAATGCTCCAGCTTTTTGTTTAGGACAAGCACAAGATCCCGATAGTTTAACTGACTTAGTTCAAACACAACTTGATTGGCCTGGCTATTTTGATGATTTTGTAGTTTCTACATTGTCTCTTCCTGCAGAAGAAAATCCAATTGAAAGAGAGATACAGTTTAAGAGTGAACAAGCCCAGCTTTTAATTGGATATGGGTATGATCAATCTCTTCCAATATATCTAAAACAATTTGGCGGATTATTTTTAGGAGAATATCTTGCTGGGGATGAATCGTCTAAGCTCTTTACTGAAGTTAGAAAAAAACTAGGAGCAGCATATGCGATTGATGCGACTAATTATCTCAATAATTCTCTATTTTTAATTAGTACAGGAATTTCTAAAGATAAAATAGCAGCTGCTTCTAAAGCAATTAAAATGGGTGTAAAAGCAGTGCAAGATGGAAAAGTGGATGAAGGAATTTTCTCTAAGGCTAAGTCTGCCTTAAAGCGTAACTACCAAATTAGTACTGATAGGCAAGATTTGATTTTGATTCAGATGCTAGCCAATGCTCTAAGAGGGCGTGACTATACTTTTGTACAGAGAATTGCTGATGTTGATCACTTCAAGATAGATAAATTGGTTGAATTTAGTCAAAAATTATACTTTAACGAAAGCTATTGTTTAAAATGAAAAAATTAGATGTAACAACTAGAGACTACAAATCTGGATTTCGGGCAAAAGTAATTAGAAGACCACTTTTTGCACAAAAGTTTATGGGAATAATTGTAGATTTTGGTGGTAGTGATCCTCAAAAATTATGTGGTGGAGCTCATTTTTTAGAACATAAATTATTTACTAAGAAAAGTGGCGACATTTCTCAACGATTTGAAGAAATTGGAGCTTCTACAAATGCATTTACTACGTATAATGAAACGATGTTTTACGCTAGCTTTACTGAACATTGGCGTCAGGTTTTACCGTTAATTTTTGAATTAGTTGGAACAACGTATTTTACTAAAAATAATGTTACTAAAGAATCAAAAATTATTGCTCAAGAATTAGCGATGTACCAAGACGACCCTAATTGGCAAGTGAATTATGAGTTAATGCAAATGATGTTTCCGAAAACAAGTTTGGCAGAAGATTTAACCGGTACAAAATCTAGTTTGAAAAAAATGACGCCAGAAATTTTACAAGAAATTTATGACAATAACTATGTTAGTTGCCGGATGGAATTTGTTGCTTGTGGGGGATTCAGCGAAAACCAAACTAAAGAAATTTTACGTGAGGTAGGGAAACTTGAGAGTAAATATTTAATTTCTAAAAAAGTTACACCTAAAAAATTATCCATTGTAAATTCTCAAAAACAGCATAATAAAATTATTGCATCCGATTTAATTACGTCTAGGGTCGGTATAGGAATAAAACTACCTGACTTTAAAAAAGTAGGTTTAAGGAATAGCACAGCACAAAGTATTTTTGAAATGATGCTCCAAGCAAAGTTAGGAGTAACTAGTCCTTGGTTTGAAAAGATGCAAAAACAAGGTATTTTAAATTCACCGATGGAGCTGCAGGTCTCATATACTACTGCGGGTAATTTTGCTACAATTATCGGCGCTTCAAGTAAACCAGATTTGTTTTTAAAGAATATTAAGAGCCAACTTTTGGAAGTTCCAGTCACGGAAGAGGCCTTTGTATTTCAAAAAAAGGAAGCATTGGCACAGACTATTAGAGAATTTGATGATCTTAGTACAATTGCTATTGAAGAAGCAGAATATGGACTTGAAAATGATAGTTTTAATTCAGCATCTCAGGCAATTCAATCTTTAAGTTTTAATGAATTTTATACAGCTGTTGAAAATATATTGGATAAAAGTGATATATTTACTACAACTTTAAAAGGTAAAGAGGAAGCTAACTAAATGAAGCGTGCAATAATTTTCGGAGCAACTGGTGGAATAGGAAGAGCTATTGCAGAAAATATGGCTGAAAATGGCTGGTCTTTATATATTCATTACAATCATAACCAACAAGAAGCCGGTAAAATGGTACAGGAATTCATTGGAAAATATCCAGACCAAGAATTTTTTTCATTAAAATTAAATTTTTTGGCTGAAGATGATGTGATTAAAAAAATAGTATCAAATCTCTTACCAATAAGTGCTGTGATTTTTACACAAGGAATCACTAATTATCAATTTCTTGGAAGTCAAGAATTAGATGAAATTGAGAAGATTATCCAAATTAACTTATTAGCCCCGATAAAGATAACTTCCCTTTTAGAATCCCGGCTTTTAAAGCAGGCACATGGCCGAGTAATATTTATTGGATCTGTGTATGGAGGACAAGCAAGTGCGCTAGAGAGTGTGTATAGTGCCAGTAAAGGTGGATTATCAAGCTTTGTACAAGGGTATGCACGTGAGGTAGCATCGACTAATTTAACTGTAAATGTGATTGCTCCTGGAGCAGTTGATACACCAATGAATGCAATTTTTGATGCTGAGACTTTAAACGAAGTTAAAAATGAAATTCCTGCAGGAAGATTGGCAGATCCGAAGGATATATCTTTTTGGGTAGAAAATTTGCTTGATGAACGTTCAGACTATTTAACTGGACAAACTATTTATGTCGATGGTGGCTGGCTTGTTTAATGGTCGATTAGTTTGGTATACTCATATTTGAATTATTGCAAAAAGTTGAGAGGATATTATGGCAGATATTGGAGATAAATTACGCAGTGCTCGTAAGGCAAAGGGCATGTCAATTGAAGATGTAGAAAAAATAACTAAGATTCAGCGTCGATATCTTACAGCAATTGAAAATGATGATTTTGATCAATTACCGGGAGATTTTTACGTTAGAGCCTTTATTAGACAATTTGCTGATGTTGTTGGTCTTAACGGCAAGGAATTATTAGCAGATTATAAATCTGAAGTACCTGAAGCAAAACCAGAAGAATATGTTGAAAATTCAATCGACAATAAGAGCGAAAGAATTAAAGAGACGACTAATAGTCGTAAAGGACTATGGCGTAACTATTTACCTCAAATTGCAACAGTAGTTGGTGTTGTTCTAGTAATTCTAGTAGTTTATATTGTTTACACTCGCTTCTTTACTGGAACTAATCAACAGTCAGCAAATCAAGCTGAGAATGTAACCATTTCTTCTCATATCAAATCTTCAAAATCTAAAGCTTCATCAAAGAAGAAATCAACTCCAAAAACTACAACCTCAGAAGTTAAAATTTCTAGTTTAGGTAATAATAGTTACCGTGTTAGTGGATTGAAGAGTGACCGAACTTTAACTTTAGGAACCACTAAGGATGATGTTTGGGCACAAATTTTAGTAAATGGTTCTTCTGTTTGGCAAGGAACTTTGAAAGCTAATGAGAAGCACTCAGTTCAATTACCAGAAAATGTAAACAATGTTTCTGTACAAATGGGGAACAGTGTATCAACTACTTTGACTTTAGCCGGTAAGAAGGTAAATGCACATAATGCAACTAATCCAGCTTCACCAATGACAATTAGATTTACATTTGCTGGACATAGTAATCAAAGTAGCCAAAGTAGTAGTACTCGTCAAAGTAGTGCAACTACTCAAAGTTCAACTAATAATGTAAATAATCAAACACAACAAAACCAACAAAATAAAAATACACAAAATGGCCAAACTACTCAAAACAATACGCAAAATACGCAGAACACACAAGGTCAAACTAATACTACCCAAAATAATGGAGGTCAAAGTAACCGTTAATGAATTTACCAAATAAATTAACTATGTTTAGAATTTTTATGATTCCAGTTTTTATGCTAGTCTTAATTTTTAATTGGCCAGCAGGCGGGGCAACTTTCCTAGGAGCACATATTTATTGGTCTCATGTGTTAGCAGCTGTAATTTTTGCGGTGGCATCAATAACTGATTTTTTGGATGGACATATTGCTCGTTCAAGAAACTTAGTTACCAACTTCGGAAAATTTGCTGATCCATTAGCAGATAAAATGCTAACGATGACAGCTTTTGTATTTTTAATTTCATTAAATTTAGCGCCTGCATGGGTAGTAGCTATCATTGTTTGTCGTGAATTAGCCGTCACTGGTTTACGTTTGATTTTGGCTGAAAATAAAGGCCAAGTTTTAGCAGCAAAAATGCCAGGTAAAATTAAAACTACGACTCAGATGCTCTCGATTATTTTCTTATTGCTTGGTGATGTGTACTATATTGGTACAATCTTATTGTACATTTGCTTAATCTTTACTATTTACTCTGGTTACGATTACTTTAAGCAAAGCGGTGATGTATTTAAAGGTGAAATTTAAGATTAAAAGAAGCAGAGATGCTTCTTTTTTTTGAAAAAAATTAATAAAAAATGCGTAATAAAAAGTAGAGAAACATAATATTGAACGCTAGTTCGTATTTTTCTTGCTTTTAGGTAGTCAAACCAAGTATAATTATTATAAATGGAATAAGGAGGAAGAGATTTGGCTAAAGATGATAAAAAGAAGGCTTTAGACATTGCCTTAAAAAAGATTGAAAAAGACTTTGGAAAAGGCGCAGTGATGCGCATGGGTGAAAAAGTAGACACTCAAATTTCCACTATTCCTTCCGGTTCACTAGCTTTAGATGCAGCTCTTGGAGTTGGTGGCTATCCTCGTGGACGAATTATTGAAGTATATGGACCAGAAAGTTCTGGTAAAACAACTGTGGCTCTTCATGCTGTTGCAGAAGTTCAGAAGCGTGGAGGAACGGCAGCTTATATCGATGCGGAAAATGCGATGGATCCTGCTTATGCCGAAGCATTAGGTGTTGATATTGATTCCTTAATTTTATCTCAACCAAACACTGGTGAAGAAGGTTTGCAAATTGCAGATACGCTTATTGCGAGTGGTGCAATTGATATCTTGGTTGTGGATTCCGTGGCTGCGTTAGTACCAAGAGCCGAAATTGACGGTGACATGGGAGATTCACATGTTGGTTTGCAAGCCAGATTAATGAGTCAGGCTTTACGTAAACTCTCAGGAAATATCTCTAAAACTAAAACTATTGCTATTTTCATTAACCAAATTCGTGAAAAAGTTGGAGTTATGTTTGGAAATCCAGAAACTACTCCTGGTGGACGTGCTTTGAAGTTTTACTCTACGATTAGATTAGAAGTACGTAGAGCAGAACAAATTAAACAAGGATCAGACGTAATTGGTAACCGAGTTAAATTAAAGGTTGTAAAAAATAAAGTTGCTCCTCCATTTAAAGTGGCAGAAGTCGATATCATGTATGGGAAAGGTATTTCTCAAACTGGTGAGTTAATTGATATGGCTGCTGATAAAGATATCATTAAGAAAGCTGGCTCGTGGTATTCATATGGGGATGATCGCATTGGACAAGGCCGCGAGAATGCTAAGCAATATCTAGAAGAGCATCCTGATGTTTACGAAGAAGTAAAAGAAAAAGTTCGTGAAGCTTATGGAATTGATGCTAAAGCAATTGAAGAACGGGAAAATCCTGAAAAGGTAAAACAAGACAAGGAAGTACCAGTAAACAAAGATGCTTCCGATGAAAAAAGTGAAAAAAAATAATCGACAGATACAGTTAAACCTTGGCTTTTAGAGGCCAAGGTTTTTTGTATGATTGACATCACTTCCGGATACTTTTATTATTAATAATGTGTGAAATAATTCTATAAAAAAGGCGATAGTAAAAATATGGTAAATACAATTTTAGTTCCTGTTGCTGTCGCTATTGTTTCTGTCTTAGTTGGAGGTTGTGCTGGCTATAGTATCCGTAAAAACAAGTGGGAAACTCAAGCACAGAATGCAGCCCATGATGCAAAACACATCTTGGCAGATGCAGAAAGTAAAGCTAAAGCTGTAGAAGCTGAGCTTGCTTCACAAAAAGAAGCAATGAAGAAAGCTGCAGCAGATGCAAAAAAAGAAAAAATTCTGGAAGCACAAGAAGAAATTCATCATTATCGCGAAAGAGTAGATAATGAACTTAATGAACGACGTCAAGAGGTTTCTAGACAAGAAAGTCGCTTACTGCAACGTGAAGATGCTATTGATCATAAAGATAGTTTGTTGGATCAAAAAGATTCACAACTCACACAGAAAGAAAACCAAATTAAAAAATTGCAGGCTCAAGTTCTAGAAAAAGAAAATAGAGCCGATCAATTAGTGACCGAGCGAGAGAAAAAGCTCTATGAAGTTGCAGAGTTGAATCAAGAAGATGCTAAAAAGATCGTTTTAGATAAACTTTCAGACCAATTGGTTAAGGAAAGAGCAGAAATGATTGAAGAAAGTAATCAACTTGCTAAGGCAAAAGCCGATCATTTTGCTCGTAAAGTAATTGTAGATGCAATTCAAAGTAGTGCAGCCGATACAGTTTCTGAAAAAACTGTTTCAGTTGTTAATTTACCAAGTGATGATATGAAAGGTCGTATCATCGGCCGTGAAGGTAGAAATATTCGCTCATTTGAGGCTTTAACTGGTGTAGATGTAATTATTGATGATACTCCAGATGTAGTGGTCTTAAGTGGCTTTGACCCAATTAGACGTGAAATTGCAAAGAGAGCATTGGAGCGTTTAATTAAAGATGGCCGAATTCATCCAGCGCGGATAGAAGAAATGGTTGATCGTGCTCGTAAAGAAGTAAATGATGATATTTACGAAGCTGGTGAAAGTGCCTTAATGGAACTTGGTATTCATAAGATGCATCCAGAATTGGTAAAGATTTTAGGACGCTTAAAGTATCGTACGTCTTATGGACAAAATGTTTTATCTCATTCTATTGAAGTGGGTAAATTAACAGGCGTAATGGCTGCTGAACTTGGTTTAGACGAAAAAATAGCGGTACGCGCAGGATTATTACACGATATTGGGAAGTCAATTGATCATGAAATTGAGGGTTCCCATGTAGAAATTGGTGTTGAACTTGCACGAAAGTATCATGAACCAGATTTGGTTGTGAATGCAATTGCTGCTCACCATGATGATGTTCCTAAGTTATCCTTTATTGCAGAATTAGTTGTAGCTGCTGATACGATTTCTTCAGCTCGACCAGGTGCTAGAAGCGAATCTCTAGAAAACTATATTCGTCGATTAGAACAACTGGAAACGATTGCAAAGGGACACATTGGTGTAAAACAAGCATATGCAATTCAAGCAGGACGTGAGATAAGGGTAATGGTTGAGCCAGATAAGATCTCAGATGCTCGTACTACTATTCTTGCTCATGATATTAGAAATCAAATTGAACAAGATATGGAATATCCTGGTAACATTAAGGTTACGGTTATTCGAGAAAAACGTGCTGTTGCAATAGCTAAGTAAAGACGAATCTTTAAGATTCGTCTTTTTTGTTTACCGCTTTATTGTGTTTATATTGGGGTGTAGGTATAATGAAAAAGAGAAGTTTAAGAAAGTAGATTGTTATGTTTCAAACAATTGTTAAAATATTCTTATTAGTAATTATTACTGCTGCTATAACTCCTTTTATTAGAGAATTAGCTTTTGTGTTAGGTGCAGTTGATAATCCAAATGCTCGTCGCATCAATAAAAAGCCAATGCCTACTATTGGTGGATTAGCAATATTCGTAGCTTTTAATATTGGAGAATTTGTCTTATTACGGAAGGATTTTCCGACTCATGAACTTTTTTCAGTATTATTGGCATCCAGTGTTATTATCTTAACTGGTTTGATTGATGATATTTTAGAATTAAAACCGAGACAAAAAATGTTTGGGATTTTTGTTGCATCCCTGGTTGTATATTTCTTAGCTGGAATTAAAGTAAGAGAGTTAAGCTTGCCATTTTTAGGCCATATTCAACTAGGTTGGTGGAGTTTTCCCCTTACCATTTTTTGGATTCTTGCCTTAACAAATGCTGTCAATCTTATTGATGGTTTAGATGGTTTAGCTACCGGTGTTACCTTAATTTCCCTTGTAACAATGGGAATTGTTGGTTTCTTCTTTTTAAAGAGTTGGCAACACTATGTTCCAATTATGTGTATTATGTTAGCAGCTTGTTTATTGGGCTTTTTACCTTATAATTTTCATCCTGCGAAGATATTTTTGGGAGATACAGGTGCTTTATATATTGGTTTTATGATTTCCGTCCTATCGTTAAAAGGATTAAAGAATGTAACTTTTGTGTCATTATTAGTTCCAATTCTTATTTTGGGTGTTCCAATTACTGATACAGTTTATGCAATGATTAGGCGAAAATTAAATAAAAAAAATATATCTCAAGCTGATAAACATCACTTGCATCATCAATTAATGCGAATGGGATTATCTCATCGTCAAACTGTGTTAGCTATTTATGGAATTTCACTTATTTTTTCTTTTGTCTCATTGCTTTCATTAGTGTCTCCTCGCTGGGGGATCTGGTTATTAATTTTAGGTCTGTTATTCGCAGTTGAGCTTTTTGTTGAAACGATCGGATTATTAGGCGAAAAATATAAACCACTTCTGCATTTTCTGCAACACACTATTAATAAAATGGAGCGTGCAGATCCTGAAGTAAAAGTGAGACGATTAAATAAAAAGAATACAAATAAAAAAGATTTACGTTAAAACAACGTAAATCTTTTTTATTGTTCATGGAAATTTAAATTAGTAACAGGAATTTCATTAAATCTTTGGTCTATTTTCTTGAAATCTACTTTTCCCGATAATAAATTAATTAGATCCTCTTCAACTTGAGTGATTTGACCTAGATCTAGGAAAATTTGGATTGTTACATCAGTAGTATATATTTGATTATCAATGAGAATTTTATTTTCATTTAAATAGTGATTAACCTCATCAAGTCGATTATAAGGAATTGTAAATTCAATTAATTGCTGCATGACGCATTTTACAACACCAATATTTTGAGCAGCTTCAGTTACAGAATTTGAATAAGCGCGGATTAATCCACCAGCTCCCAACTTAATGCCGCCAAAATATCTTGTGACTACAGCAGTCACATCTTTTAATTTCATTAATTGCAGAGCTTTTAGTTCAGGGATACCTGCTGTTCCGGAAGGTTCACCATTATCACTGGCCTTAACTTGATTATCATTTAATCCTAAAGTATAAGCATATGTATTGTGAGTTGCATCATGATATTTTTTAGAAATTTGCTCAATAAATGTTTGGGCTTCTTCCACTGTTTTAGTACGAGCTAACGAGCAGATGAATCTACTTTTTTTGATAACTATCTCATGTTGACCCGATTTACTGATTGTTAAATAGTTTAGTTGTTTTGATGACAAAAAATCGCCTCCAACTGCGTAATTAATATAGGGTGATATTGATGAGTGAATTAAAAGGACGCCAATGAATAGATAGTCAAAATAACCATAACATAAATAGTAAGACGACAAAAGTTCCTGCAATGATAAATGGTTTATGCCAACGATGTAACACTAAAGCAGATGCAACATTACCTAATGGATATTTATATTGCCGAGAATGTATTGGGGTTGGAAGAATAAGTGAAGAGAAGAATTTAGAAAGAAACATTGAAAAAAGTACTTATCCTAAAATAGTTACTCCACTAAGTTGGCAGGGAAAATTAACTGATCAACAGGAGTTGATCTCTAATGAGTTAGTTAATTCCTTTAAAGAACGACGAAATCATTTAATTCATGCAGTAACTGGAGCCGGTAAGACAGAGATGCTTTTTAAAGTAGTAGAAGAAGTTTTAAAAAATGGTTTCCGAATAGCAATTGCTACGCCTCGAATTGACGTAGTTGATGAATTATTTCCCCGCTTTCAAGCAGCATTTGAAAATGTGGAAATTGGAAAATACCATGGACGTGAATATCATGATGCAAAAGACGAGCAATTTATCATATGTACAACACATCAACTTTTAAAATTTTACCAAGCCTTTGATTTGATTGTGATTGATGAAGTAGACTCTTTTCCCTTTTATGAAAATAAAATGCTTCATTTTGCAGCTGAAAATGCTGTAAAAGAAAAGGGATGTACATTTTTTCTAACTGCGACTCCAGATGAAAAATTGCTAAAACAGGCTAAAGGTAAGGTAATTAATTATTCTTTGCTGAAGAGAAGATTTCATAAGGGATTACTACCTGTACCGAAAGAAAAATATTTCTTTAAACCTTTTATTTCTAATAAAGGAAAAGTTCATCCTGTTCTGATTAAGCAGATTAGGAGAATTATAAATCTGAACAAACCTCTTCTGGTATTTGTTCCGAGAATCAAAGATTTGCCCGTATATAAGAAACATTTGACTACTGTTTTTAAAGAGAAAAAGATCGTGAGTGTATATGCGGGTGACAAAGAAAGGCAAAGTAAAGTCGCTAGATTTCGTAATCAAGAAATTGATATTTTACTAACAACAACGATTTTAGAAAGAGGAGTAACTTTTAAACATGTTCAAGTAATTGTAATTGCGGCAGATGATCCAATTTACAATACTCCAAGTCTAGTTCAGATTGCAGGTCGAGTAGGAAGAAGTGCAGATGACAGAGATGGGCTAGTTTTATTTTGTTATCACAAATATACAAAAAATATCCGACAAGCGATGAAACAGATTAGGATGATGAATAAGTGAATAATTGTTTATTGTGTCACTCTTCTTTTTGCAGAGAGATAAACTATGAAAAATTGTTTTTATTTGTTAAGTACAAGGAAAGATATACTTGTTCTGAATGTCTAAAAAAGTTTGTTAAAAAGAAAGGAAAAATATGTTCAGGTTGTAATAAAGAAATAAATACAGAGGGACTATGTAATGATTGTCTACAGTGGAAGCAGAAATATGTAGGCAATTTGTTAGACAATCGTTCTTTATATCAATATAATGATACGTTTCATGATGTTATGGTACGGTACAAAAGATATGGAGATTATATTTTGTGTCATGTCTTAGCTGAATTAATTGATCAGTTGCCAGCAGCTGATTATTATGTTCCAGTTCCGAGTTCGCCCAGTCATCTAGAAAAGAGAGGATTTGATACAGTTTGCGCTATTTATCAAAAGTTAGTTCCTTTAACGAAATTATTAGTTAAGGCAGATACGGAGAAAGCCCAGGGAGAAAAGAATAGGGAGGAACGGTTATTAACTAAGCAAACCTTTTCGGCTATCGATAATAAAAATGTTAGTGGAAAAATTTTATTGCTAGATGATATTTATACGACCGGTAGAACCCTGTATCATGCACGAGATGCTCTTTTAGAAGTTTATCCTAATTGTAAAATAAATAGTTTTACAATTAGCAGATAAATCATTAGTAAAACCGCTTACAATTTGCTATACTAAATGTGTAAGAAAAAACGTCATAAGATGTTGGAAGGAGAATCTACAATGTTAAAATACAATGTTCGTGGAGAAAATGTCGAAGTTACTGATGCCTTAAGAGATTATGTTCAAAAGAGATTGAATAAGCTCGAAAAGTACTTCGAAATTAATTCTGATGTAATTGCTCATATCAATTTAAAGGTTTATCCAGATCACACTGCTAAGGTGGAAGTAACAATCCCACTTCCATACCTAGTTTTACGTGCGGAAGACACAACTGATGATATGTACAAGAGTATTGACTTTGTTTCTGAAAAACTAGAACGTCAAATCAGAAAATACAAGACTCGTATTAACAGAAAGAGTCGTGAGAAGGGCTTAAAAGATTTCTTCTATGAAGACCTAGAAGAAGAAAAGAAAGCACCTAAAGAATTTGATATTGTTCGTAACAAGCATTTGGATTTGAAGCCAATGAGTGCAGAAGAAGCGGTTTTACAAATGGACTTGTTGGGCCATGATTTCTTTGTTTTTGAAGATGCAGATACAAATGGAACAAGTATTGTATATCGCAGAAATGATGGTCGTTATGGCTTGATTGAAACTAACGAATAATTAAAACAATCTTATAAATTAAGAGTCTCTTGAGCAGCGATAAGCTTAAGAGGCTTTTTCTTGCAATAGTAGATTTCTCATTTTTCCAAATTAATGTTAAAATTACATAGTATTATTTTAGATTTGTGCACAAAATTTAAATTTAAGGACCGATTAAATGGCTAATATTCTTAAAAAAATTTACGATAACGATAGAAGAGAATTAAAGAAATTTGAAAAATTAGCAACTAAGGTAGAATCTTTAGGAGACGAGTACGAAAAATTATCTGATGAGCAACTCCAAGCAAAGACACCAGAATTCCGTAAGCGTTTAGAAAATGGTGAAACGTTAGACGATATTCTACCAGAAGCATTTGCTACAGCACGTGAAGGTGCAAAAAGAGTTTTAGGATTATATCCTTTCCGTGTTCAAATTATTGGTGGTATTGCGCTTCATTATGGTAATATCGCCGAAATGATGACTGGGGAAGGTAAGACCTTAACTGCTACTTTGCCAGTTTATTTAAATGCTTTAACGGGGAAAGGTGTTCATGTGGTAACAGTTAATGAATACCTGTCTAGCCGTGATGAAAGTGAAATGGGGCAATTATATAAGTGGCTCGGTTTATCTGTAGGTTTAAACCTTAATTCGATGTCTGCAGATGAAAAAAGAGATGCTTATAATTGTGACGTTACTTATTCAACGAACTCAGAATTAGGATTTGATTATTTAAGAGACAATATGGTTGTCTACAAAGATCAAATGGTTCAACGTCCACTTAACTATGCAATTATCGATGAGGTTGACTCAATCTTAATTGATGAAGCTAGAACACCATTAATTATTTCTGGACAAGCAGAGCAAGCAAACAGTGAGTATATTCGTGCTGATCGTTTTGTTAAAACCTTAGTTGAAGATAAAAGTGATGACGATGTAGATGATGAAGAAGACCATGGTGACTACAAGATTGATTGGCCAACCAAAACAATTAATTTGACCAATCAAGGAATTAAAAAAGCTTGTGAACACTTTGGTTTGAAGAATTTGTATGACATTGATAACCAAGTTTTAGTTCACCATATTGATCAAGCGTTAAGAGCTAACTACATTATGTTGAAAGACATTGATTATGTAGTTCAAAATGGCGAAGTTATGATTGTCGATTCTTTCACCGGACGTGTAATGGAAGGTCGTCGCTATTCTGATGGACTTCACCAAGCAATTGAGGCAAAAGAAGGGGTTAAGATTCAAGAAGAGTCTAAAACTCAAGCGACTATCACTTACCAGAACTTCTTTAGAATGTATAAAAAGCTCGCAGGTATGACAGGTACAGCTAAGACGGAAGAAGAAGAATTTCGTGAGATCTATAACATGGAAGTAATCACTATTCCAACTAACCGTCCTATTGCTCGTAAAGACTTACCGGATATTTTATATCCAACCTTAGATTCTAAATTTGAAGCTGTAGTAAAGGAAATTAAAGAGCGTCACGCCAAAGGACAGCCGGTATTGGTTGGTACTGTTGCTATTGAAAGTTCTGAACGTTTAAGCCAAATGCTTAACCAAGCAGGTATCCCACATGCAGTTTTGAATGCAAAAAACCATGCTAAAGAAGCAGAGATCATTATGAATGCTGGTCAAAGAGGAGCAGTTACAATTGCTACTAACATGGCTGGTCGTGGTACTGATATTAAATTAGGGCCAGGTGTTAAAGAATTAGGCGGTCTAGCTGTTATTGGTACTGAGCGTCATGAATCTCGCCGTATTGATAATCAGCTTCGTGGTAGATCTGGTCGACAGGGTGATCCTGGTGTAACAAGATTTTATCTATCTTTAGAAGATGATTTGATGAAGCGTTTTGGTGGAGATCGAGTAAAATTATTCCTTGATCGAATATCTGATAATGATGACGACAAAGTCATTGAATCACGTATGATTACTAAGCAAGTTGAATCAGCTCAAAAGCGTGTTGAAGGTAACAACTACGATACTCGTAAGCAAACTTTGCAATACGATGATGTTATGCGTACGCAACGTGAAATTATTTACGGGGAAAGAATGCAGGTTATTTCTGAAGATAAATCATTGAAACCTGTTTTAATGCCAATGATTAAGCGGACTATTGATCATCAGATTGATATGTATACCCAAGGCGACAAAAAAGATTGGCGTAATGATCAATTAAGAGATTTTATTTCATCTGCTATTACCGATGAAGAAACTACGAAAAAGCTTAATATGAAGCACTTAAGTGCGGAAGAACTTAAGAAGCGCCTTTATCAGATTGCAGAAGATAATTACGCTGAAAAAGAAAAACAACTTGCTGATCCTGAACAAATGTTAGAATTTGAGAAAGTTGTTATCTTACGTGTTGTAGATGAACGCTGGACTGATCATATCGATGCGATGGATCAATTACGACAATCTATTAGTCTAAGAGGATATGGACAATTAAATCCATTAGTTGAATATCAAGAAGCGGGCTATAGAATGTTTGAAGAAATGATCAGTAATATCGAATTTGATGCCACCCGTCTATTTATGAAGGCTCAAATAAGACAAAACATTAGTCGATAAAAATAAAGGGAGGCAGATAATGTCTCTCTTTTTTGCTATTATTAAGTAAAAATTAATTTTATAATGTGAGGAAAATAAAAATGGAGATTAGTGAAATTCAAGCAGAATTAAATGATCTTAGTCCTAAGTTAGAGCATTTCAGGAGGTCTCTTTGACTTCGATTCATTAAATGAAGGTATTGCGATTAATGAGCAAAAAATGGCAGAGCCAGGTTTTTGGGATAATCAAGAACAAGCACAAAGCTTAATTAATGATACTAATCGAATGAAGGAAAAAAGTGAAAACTTTAAGCAACTTGAAGCAAAATTCGATGATGCTCAAACTGCTTTAGAATTACTTAAAGCAGATCCAGACCCTGAATTGAGTGAAGAACTATCTGAAGAAATGGTGTCATTATCACAAAGTTTTCATGATTATGAATTATCATTATTGTTATCAGATAAGTATGATCAACATAATGCTTTAATGGAAATCCATCCTGGTGCTGGTGGTACTGAGGCCATGGATTGGGCTGATATGCTTTTAAGAATGTATCAACGCTATGCAGCTAGTCATGATTTGAAATTTGAAATTGAAGATTATGAGCCTGGTGAAGAAGCTGGTGTTAAAAGTGTAAGCATCCGGATTCAAGGAAAAAATGCTTTTGGATTACTTAAATCTGAAAATGGTGTTCATAGATTAGTAAGAATATCTCCTTTTGATTCGGCAAAAAGACGGCATACATCTTTTGCTTCTGTAGAAGTAATACCAGAGATTGATCAAAGTATTGAGGTTGATATTAATCCAGATGATTTAAGAATTGACGTTTATCGTTCAAGTGGTGCTGGAGGTCAGCATATTAATAAGACTTCTAGTGCAGTTCGAATTACCCACTTACCTACTGGTATTGTTACCTCATCGCAGGCTCAGCGATCCCAATTGCAAAATAGAGAAACTGCAATGAATATGTTACGGGCAAAGTTATTCCAGCTAGAAGAAGAGAAGAAAAGAAAGCAGACCGAAGAACTTAAAGGTAATCAAAAAGAAATTGGCTTTGGTTCTCAAATTCGCTCTTATGTTTTTCATCCTTACAATATGGTAAAAGATCATCGGACTAATTTTGAAACCAGTGATGTAAATGGTGTAATGGATGGAAAATTAGATAATTTTATTTATGCTTATTTACAGTGGCTATTGAGCCAAAAAAATCCGAATTAAAGTTTAAGGAAAAGATCTATGGGATTTGTAACTATTTTAATATTGGTATTAGCTGCTTTAGTGATTTTAAGTATTTTATTTTCAATATTTAAATTCTTTATTGGCTTGTTACCTGTTGCTATAATTGTTGCTTTGATTATTTGGCTACTGGCTAAGTTTTCTGGTAACAAAAAAGATACAGAAAAAACTGATAGCCATAATCCAGTGCAGCCATCCACTAATAATCAAAAGCGAAAGAAAGCACGAAATGTTTCAGTCAAAGATGTAGAAGATAAAGAGGATAACAAAAATGGTTGAAGCAGTTAAAGTCAGTGAATTAGTAAAAGATCTTCCTTCATTTAGAGTGGTTGAAGGAAAGGAATATCTGGATCAAAAGTTAATTGATACTTCTGATATTTCACGTCCAGGTTTAGAATTAACAGGTTATTTTGATTTTTATCCTAAAAATAGAATTCAATTGCTAGGAAGAACAGAAATTTCTTATAGTGCACGACTAGATCATGATTTGCGTGAGCGAGTATTTACCAAAATGGCAGCTCCAGAAACTCCTTGTTTCGTTGTGTCACGAGGTTTACCAATTCCGTCAGAGATGCTTGAAGCAGCTGAGAAAGAAAATATACCTGTTCTCTCGAGTAATATGGCTACAACACATTTATCAAGTGTCATTACTCAATTTCTAGATGAAAAACTTGCACCTCGAAAGAGTATTCACGGTGTTTTAGTAGAAATCTATGGAATGGGTGTATTGATCATTGGAAATTCTGGTGTTGGTAAGTCAGAAACAGCCCTAGACTTAGTTAAACGGGGACACCGTTTAATTGCGGATGATCGAGTTGATGTTTACCAAAAAGATGATAAGACGGTAGTGGGAGAAGCTCCTAAGATCTTAAAGCATTTAATGGAGATTCGCGGAATTGGAATTATTGATGTGATGAATCTTTTTGGTGCTGGAGCAGTTAAAGACAGTACTGAAATTCAATTGATAATTTGTTTGCAAAATTGGGATCCAAAAGCCAATTATGATCGCCTAGGATTTAATGAAAAGACGCGTGAAATTTTTGAAGTAGATGTACCGCAAGTAACTGTTCCAGTTAAAGTGGGACGAAATCTGGCTATTATTATTGAAGTAGCAGCTATGAATTTCAGAGCTAAGAAAATGGGCTATGATGCTAGCCAAAAATTTGAACAAAATCTAACTGAATTAATTTCAGACCATTCTAAAAAAGACGAGGGTGAAAGCAGGAAATGAGTTTAGTTTTAAATCCTGTAGCTTTTAATCTGGGCCCGCTTCAAGTTAAGTGGTATGGTATTTTAATGGCTACGGGAGTTTTAGTAGCAACTTTAATGGCAATTAATGAAGGAAAGAAAAGGCATATTATGCCTGATGACTTCATTGACTTCCTCCTTTGGGCAGTTCCGATTGGTTTTATTGGTGCTCGAATATATTATGTAGTTTTTGAATGGGGCTATTTTTCTCAACATCCCGACCAAATAATTGCTATTTGGAATGGTGGTATTGCTATTTATGGTGGTTTGATCGCTGGACTAATAGTGTTGTTGATTTTTTGTCATCAACGAATGCTACTGCCATTTCTAATGCTTGATATCATAGCTCCAGGTGTAATGGCTGCGCAGGTAATTGCTCGGTGGGGTAATTTTATGAATCAAGAAGCGCATGGTGCTAAAACCACTTTATCCTTTCTAGAAAGTCTACATTTGCCACATTTCATTATTCAGCAAATGTATATTAATGGTTCATATTACCAACCGACTTATTTGTATGAGTCGACATTAAATTTAATTGGCTTAATTTTAATTTTGAGTTTACGTCATAGAAAACATCTTTTTAAGCGTGGAGAAATATTTTTAAGTTATGTAATTTGGTATTCCGCTGTTCGTTTCTTTGTTGAAGGGATGAGAACGGATAGTTTATACATTGCTAATACAATTAGAGTTTCACAAGCATTGAGCTTGATTTTGTTTTTTGGCGCAATTATTCTTTGGATTTATCGTCGTAAAGTTGTAAAGCCAAAGTGGTATTTAACTGGCAGCGGTTTAAAATACCCGTATAATAGAGATTGAAAGAAATAATTTTTTATAGAAAGTTTGAGTAAAAAAATGGCAAAGATTGCAGTTTTAGGTAATGGTTCATGGGGTTCTGTTCTTGGTTCAATGTTAGCTGATAACGGAAATGATGTAGTATTATATGGAAACATTGATAGTGTTAACCAAGAAATTAATGAACATCATACTAATACTCACTACATGAAAGATTGGAAACTTAATCCGAATGTGCCCGCTACTGGAGATTTAGAAAAAGCATTGGATGGTGCCGAAATTGTTTTATTTGTTTTACCAACTAAAGCAGTTCGTATTGTTGCTAAAAATGTACGTAAAATATTAGATAAAACTGGCGCTACTCCTTTATTGGTAACTGCAACTAAAGGAATTGAACCAGGAAGTAAAAAACTAATTTCAGATATTTTAACTGAGGAAGTTTATCCAAATGATAGTGAAAAAATAGTAGCTATTTCAGGCCCTAGTCATGCTGAAAATGTTGCTCAAAAGGATTTAACTGCAATTGCTTGTGCATCTACTAGTGAAGAAAATGCTAAGAGAGTACAAAAGATATTTTCAAATAACTATGTCCGTTTCTACACTAATAATGATTTAGTGGGAGTTGAAGTAGGTGGAGCAGTGAAAAATGTTATTGCAATCGCTGCAGGTATCTTAGTTGGTAAAGGATATGGTGATGATGCAAAAGCTGCTTTAATGACTAGAGGCTTAGCTGAAATTACTCGTTTAGGAGTTAAATACTTCGGCGCAAAACCAATGACTTTTTCAGGTCTTTCAGGAATTGGTGATTTAATTGTAACAGCAACTTCTCAAAATTCTCGTAATTGGCGTGCAGGTAAGCAAATTGGAGAAGGAAAGAGCCTTGATTATGTTTTAGATCATATGGGCCAAGTTGTCGAAGGTGCTACGACTGTTAAGGCAGTACATGAATTAGCAGAAGAAAAGAATATTGATATGCCAATTAGTGAAGCTATTTATCGTGTTTTATATGAAAATGCCGATGTAGATCAAGAAATTAAGACAATGATGGGAAGAAATCCTAAGCCAGAAATTCAACTATAAGCAAAAAGATTGCAATTTTTATTTGTTCATAGTAATATATACTTATAAAAAGTAAGAATAGAGGCTAGAATATGGCTGAGAAAAAAAATTACGATGTAATTGTAATTGGAGCAGGCCCTGGTGGTTTAACTGCTGCTTTATATGCCGCTCGAGCTAATTTGAAAGTAGTTATTTTGGATCGTGGTATTTATGGCGGCCAAATGAATAATACTGCTGGCATTGATAATTATCCTGGTTTTGTTGATATTCAAGGACCTGAATTAGGCGAAAAGATGTATCAAACTGCTACAAATGCTGGAGCTGAATTTGCTTATGGCGATGTACAGAGTATTGTACAGGATGGTGGTAAGAAGATTGTTAAAACTGATTCAGGTGAATACGAAGCTGGTGCAGTAGTTATTGCTACTGGTGCAGTTCATAAGCATCTTGGAGTTCTCGGTGAAGAAGAATATGCTGGAAAAGGTGTATCATATTGTGCTGTTTGTGACGCGGCTTTCTTTAGAGATGAAGATGTAGCTGTAATTGGTGGCGGAGATTCAGCTATTCAAGAGGGGCTATATTTGGCACAGTCTGCTAAGTCAGTCACGGTTATCCATCGGCGTGATCAACTTCGTGCAAAAGCTAAATTACAAAAGAAAGCTTTCGAAAATGATAAGATGAAGTTTATCTGGAATGCTCAAACTGAAGAAATTGTCGGAGATGGCAATAAAGTAACTGGTGTGAAATATAAGGACAAAGAAACTGGTGAAGAAAAAGAAGTTAAAGTAGCTGGTGTATTTATTTATGTTGGTATTCAACCACAAACGGATGCTTTTAGAGATTTAGGCATTACTGATGAACAAGGCTGGATCTTAACTGATGATCATATGCGTACTAAAGTTGATGGGGTCTTTGCTTTGGGTGATGTTCGAGCAAAAGAACTTCGTCAAATTGCAACTGCTGTCGGTGAAGGAAGTATTGCTGGTCAAGAAGTATATAACTATTACCAAGGTTTAAGCGAAGAATAAAAATTTGTTTAAATTAAAAGCTGTCTATCAAACGATAGGCAGCTTTTTGTGTTGTAATTTATTTTCTTGTGAAAGCATTGACAAAACTCAAAATGGGGGGGGTTAAACTAGGTTCGTATCGACCTATTAGGGTTGAACTCAGTTATTTAATAAAACGGAGGATGTATCAATGAAGAACAAAGATAAATTGATGTATGTTTCTGCAGCAGTAGTAGCTGCAGGATCAATCGCAGGTGCTAAGACTACGACAGTTAAGGCAGCTGAAGTTCAAAAAGTTAATGCTGATAGCAATGCTAATTTAAATAATAAAGCAGAACAAAAAGCCACAGCTCAAGATAAAGCCGCAACTAAACAAATTGCTCAAGATAAGTCTGATATTGTTAAAACTCAAGATCAAGTAAAACAAGCTCAAGCAGATAAAGCACAAGTTGAAAGTCAAAAGACTCAAACTGAAGCTACTCTGCCAGCAAAACAAGAAGCAATGCAAACTGCTAAATCTAACTTAGATAATGCTAAGAGTGAGTTAACTCACGCACAAACTAAGCAAGAAGATTTAACAAAACAATATGATAGTTCATATGAAAACAATGTAAAATCCGCACAAGCTGCTAAGACTCAAGCTGATCAAAAGGTACAAAATCTTGAAGGTCAAGTTCAAACTGCACAAAATAAGCAAACTGATTTGATTGGTCAAAGAACTAATGCTGAAAGTGAAGTTAAGGCTAATACTGAAACATTGAATAATGTTAATACGCATGTCAATGAATTGACTGCACAAGCAAAGCAAGCTCAAGACAAATTTAACAATGTTCAAAAAGACTATAACCAAATTCAAGGTGAATTGAACGCTAAAGAATCAGCTAGTGCTAAGGCAGAAAATGATTTAAAGCAAAATGAAACTGATTTAAATCAAAGTAAAAAGACCTTATCTGACTTACAAACTAAAGATAATGATTTAGCTAAAACTGTTAATGATACTCAAGCTAAATTAGAAATCTCAAATAAAGATTTAGCTAACGTCAATAATGATATTAGCCAAAGTCAAAACAAGTTAAATGATGTAACTAAGCAAGCTAATGATGTTAATAGCAAGTTATCACAAGCTACTGCCAAACGTGATGAAGCTAAGAGTGCATTAGATCAAATTAGAGAATCAGCTCAAAATGTAATGATTTTACCAGATTCTTATATTAAAGCAGCAAAGAAATGGGACTATATTTCTAATGAAGATCGTAAGAATTTTAATGATGATCAATTCACTAAAGAAATGTATGCTGCTTCAATAGACGGATGGAAGTTAAATCACTATAAATCTAATGAAAAAGATAAAAAGCATATGGTTGACCTTAATAATTTGACAGCAGAAGAACAATTAGAAATTAATAAATTCGCTCTAAATCTTATTAATCAAGCACGCGCACAATTAGGAAATAAGCCACGGATTCTAAATAGAAGTGCAATGAAATTTGCTAATGACGTGGCTAATAATTATCGCACAAATAATACAAATAGTTTGCGCAATGGTGGTGGTCATGATGTTAAAGCGATTACGGCCGCAGCAAGAAAATATGGATTAAATGATGCAAATAATTGGTATGAATTATTAGGTCGAGAAAATTTCAGCACACAAGCTCCGTATGAGGCAGTAACCGACTATGATCCGTATGGTGCATATCATGTTGAAAGTTATTCCCACTCAGCTGATGATTATAGGCATCAGCGAGATGATATGGATTCTTTGAAAAACCATATTTATGATGATATTAAAGGAATGATTTTTAATTTTCATGATAATGAGTGGTTACATGCTGGTGCTATGTTGTCATTTTATTATATGCCACAAGAATCTCTAGGAAATAAAGGTCAAACTACAACTTATAGTGCGATTAGTATAGATATGCAGTCAAGTTCACCAGATATTATTTTGATTCACTATATTAGTGTTCCTGATATAATTGATTCAATTTGGCATGAAAATGAGTTTATCAAGGATCCAAGTAAATTTAACGTTAACGACAATATTGAATTGACTACTGCAACTGATCCTGTTAAAGCTCAACAAGCATATGATCAAGCGCAAAACGATGTGAACTCATTAATTAGTCAAAAGAATGACTTAGATAATCAAATTAAATCATTAACTGATCATATCAATCAATCACAAGCTAAAGTAAATGTTTTAACTAAATCTATTAATGATTTGTCAACTAAGTTAGCTAATGCTAAGAATGATAAGCAAAATGTTGAACATCAAATTGTTGACACTACTAAACGTATTAATGACTTACAAGCTGCTTACCCTGCATTACTTAAGGCTAAAGATGATATAGCTCAAGATTTAGCAACTTATAAGCAAGATCACGCTGCTGTAATTAATGATTACAACAACACTAAATCTCAATTAGAGAAGTTAAATAATGATCTAGACGCAGCTAATAAGGATAAGAATTCAGCTGAAACTATTCTTAACCAACACAAAGCAGAATTAGCTCGCATTAATCAAGATCTAGATGCTGCTAATAAGCAAATAGATGACTTAAAGGTTAAGTTAGCAGATGCTAAGACTGCTCAAACTGCTGCCAAAGCTAACTTAGATAAAGCACAAGCCGATTATGACAACTACGTAAATACTCATAAAGACTTGATTGATCAAATTTCAGCTGCAGATAAAGTAGTTAGCGAAAAGAAAGAAGCCGTACAAAAGGCTCAAGCAGCATATGACAAGGCTGAAGCTGACTACAAGACTGCTAAAGCTGAAGTTACTAAGTTAGATAATAAAGTTCAAGATTTAGATAAGACTATTACTAAGTCTCAAGCTACTATTAAGACACTTACTAACAGAATTGCTGCTAATACTAAGATTATCAATAATAATAAGCAAGTTCATGAAGCAGCTGCACGTAAAGCATTCGATGCTCAAATTAACCAAGCTTTGGATGCTGTTGTAGCAGCTCCAATGAGTAATAGTAATAAAGCTCAAGCAGCTACTGTAAAGCCTACTGTTAACAACACTAAGCATGCATTGCCACAAACTAGTGTTGATGATAAGGTAAGTATTTTCGCTGCACTTGCAGGATTATCATTAGCTTCAATTGGTTTAGGTTCATTAGTTTCAGATAAGAAGAGAAGACGTAATTAGTATATGTATGATAGATTCAGAAAAGCAAAAACAAAAAAAGGAAAAGTTGCAGCATTCATTTGGTGCACCTTTAAATTGCTGTGCTTTATCGCATTTTGGGTAATTGCAGGATTATTCATAATGATTTTTGGAACTCTGTTTGGTGATACAGATACTAAAGAGGAGCCGAAGCAGAAAACCAAAGTGGTTACGAGATATGTACCAATCTATAAACACGATGATCGTTGGTAATTAATCTAATTATTTCTTTTTTAATAAGAGGTATAAATATATGGTTAAAAGATATTATGCGATGATTGATGCGAATACAGGTAAAACTGATGTACGTCATGAAGAATGGGACAATATAAAAACTGAATT
Source organism: Lactobacillus sp. UMNPBX19 (assembly GCF_002553805.1). Classification (NCBI taxonomy): domain Bacteria; kingdom Bacillati; phylum Bacillota; class Bacilli; order Lactobacillales; family Lactobacillaceae; genus Lactobacillus; species Lactobacillus sp. UMNPBX19. The sequence goes on along the minus strand of NZ_PCYR01000005.1, from coordinate 710 downwards.
TCAAAGTAAATCTAGTCTTATTTATAAAGTCTTTAACACAGAAAAGGAAGCCAATGATTTTATTAATCAAGGCTATATTGAAGAAAGCGACATTGATCCAGACGACAACGAAGCAGTTAATAAGGAAATTGAGGACCGTATTGCTTCTTTAACTGATGATGAAGCTATCATTGCGACAGATGGTAGTTATATGGAAGATGTCAATAAGGACATAGCCGGCGCTGGCTGGATTGAGATTACTAAGGATCATAAAGAGCCTAAAAATGATACTTGTGCTCCTGAAGGTATGAGAAATGTTGCCGGTGAAATTAAAGCTATTGAAAAAGGAATTGAATGGGCTCGCAGTAAAGGCTTTAAACGTTTAGATATCTACTTTGATTATGCCGGACTTGTTGGCTGGGCTTACGGATACAACGTTCATATTAATAAAAAGAATGATAAGGGAAAAAATGATCTTAGGGTAAAATATTATAATCTAATTAAAGAAACAAGTAAGCATATGAAACTTGTTTTCCATAAGGTTTCTGCTCATACTAACGTTAAATATAACGAAGAAGCAGACCGATTAGCAAAAGAGGCTGTAGAAAATTATGGTAAATAATAAGTAACACATTAAATAACTATTTTATATTCATTTACATTCTCCAAAATTAAAGTGTCTGGGAAAAAACTAATTCCTAAGACATGAAAAAAGAACGATGATTTCCTTT